>NZ_JBHWJY010000038.1:64917-76766 GCF_042731135.1 Streptomyces sp. NPDC059874 | reverse complement strand
CGCATGCGCCGCCGCCTGCCGCCGCCGCGTAGCCGTTGCCCGCGTCGACAGCGACCAGATGGGGTACCACCGCGCCTCGCCCAAGGCGCCGCTTCTCGTGGGCCTAGAAGAACCCGAGCTTCTTCGGGGAGTAGCTGACCAAAAGGTTCTTCGTCTGCTGGTAGTGCTCCAGCATCATCTTGTGGGTCTCGCGCCCGATGCCCGACTGCTTGTACCCGCCGAACGCGGCGTGCGCCGGGTAGGCGTGGTAGCAGTTCGTCCAGACGCGGCCCGCCTGGATCGCCCGGCCCGCGCGGTAGGCCGTGTTGATGTCGCGGGTCCACACGCCCGCGCCCAGGCCGTACGACGTGTCGTTCGCGATCCGTACGGCGTCGTCGAAGTCCTGGAAGGAGGTCACGGACACCACCGGGCCGAAGATCTCCTCCTGGAAGATCCGCATGCGGTTGTCGCCCTCGAAGATGGTCGGCTGGACGTAGAAGCCGCCGGCCAGGTCACCGCCGTGGTCGATGCGCTCGCCGCCCGTGAGGATCTTCGCGCCCTCCCGTTGGCCGATCTCCACGTACGACAGGACCTTGCGCAGCTGCTCCTCGGAGGCCTGCGCGCCGATCATGGTGTCCGTGTCCAACGGGTGCCCCGGCACGATCAGTTCCGTACGGGCCACGGCCGCGTCGAGGAAGTCCCCGTACCGGCCCCGCTCGATGAGGGCACGCGACGGGCTCGTGCACACCTCGCCCTGGTTGAGGGCGAACATGGTGAAGCCCTCCAGCGCCTTGTCGCGCAGGTCGTCGTCGGTGCTCCAGAGGTCGTCGAAGAACAGGTTCGGGCTCTTGCCGCCCAGTTCGAGGGTCACCGGCTTCAGGTGCTCGGCCGCGTACTGCATGATCAGCCGCCCCGTCGAGGTCTCCCCGGTGAAGGCGATCTTCGCGACGCGCGGGCTGGAGGCGAGCGGCTTGCCCGCCTCCTCCCCGAAGCCGTTGACGATGTTCACCACGCCCGGCGGCAGCAGGTCCGCCACCAGGCTCAGCCAGTAGTGCACCGAGGCGGGGGTCTGCTCGGCCGGCTTCAGGACGACCGTGTTTCCCGCTGCGAGTGCCGGAGCCAGCTTCCAGACCGCCATCAGGATGGGGAAGTTCCACGGGATGATCTGCCCGACCACGCCCAGCGGTTCGTGGAAGTGGTAGGCCACCGTGTCCTCGTCGAGCTGGCTGAGGGCGCCCTCCTGCGCGCGCAGCGCTCCCGCGAAGTAGCGGAACTGGTCGATGGCCAGCGGCATGTCGGCGGCCAGGGTCTCGCGGATCGGCTTGCCGTTCTCCCAGGTCTCCGCGACCGCGAGGGCCTCCAGGTTCTGCTCCATCCGGTCCGCGATCCGCAGCAGGAGGGTCGACCGTTCGGCGACGGAGGTCCGGCCCCAGGCGGGAGCGGCCGCGTGCGCCGCGTCCAGGGCCCGCTCCACGTCCTCCGCGCTGCCGCGGGCGACCTCCGTGAAGGTCTGGCCGGTCACGGGGGAGGGGTTGGCGAAGTACCCGCCGGTCGCGGGCTCCACGTACTCCCCGCCGATGAAGTGGTCGTAGCGGGACGCGTACGACATGAGCGCCCCCTCGGTACCGGGCGCAGCGTAACGGGCCATGATGTCCTCCCCTTGCCGGGCGCCGGCCACCGTCGGACAGCGCTCGGGTGGAGGCTAGGAGCGGGCAGGTTGCGGATACGTTGCACGCCGTGGGGCGTGACGGTGCGCGCGTACGTGGTCCACGGGCGCGCCGAGTTCACGGTCCAGGGCGTGTACGCGGGCCAGCGCGGCGGACCGGCCCTCGGGCGGCAGCGCCGCGGCGAGGGCCCGCCACGCCTCGCGGTCGTCCGCGCCCCACGCGCTGCACACCCAGTCGGTCAGCAGCCCCGGGTCCGCCCGAGCGATCACGGCCGCCCGTGCCTGGTCTTCGATCCTGCGGCGCAGCCGGACGATGCCGGGCGCCGTGGAAGCGGGCAGCAGCGGGCCGGCGTAGTGGTGGAGGGCCGCGGAGACCGCGCCGGCGGCGAGGTGCCGGGTCAGCACGGTGAAGTCCGCGTCGAGTGGACCGGCCGTGCGGTACGGGCGGGAGAGCGGAGCCGCGGGGCCCAGCAGGGCACGAAGGCGGGACATCTCGGCGCGCAGCGTGACGGGTGACACGGACTCGTCCTCGTACAGGGCGATCGCCAACTCCTCGCCGGACAAGCCCTCGGGATGGTGCGCCAGCAGCGCCATGATCTCGCTGTGCCGCCGGCCGAGCCGCACCCGGCGCCCGCCCGTGACCAGCAGCGCCTCGTCCTGGCCGAGGGCGCTCAGGGTGTTCCCGGCGGCCGGCGGCCCCGGTTCGAGCAGGGTCAGCTGCCCTTCCGCCGCACGCGCCACCGCCCGAACGAACGCCAGGGAATGGGGGTGGGCCAGCCCGTCGCCGCCGGTGATGTCCACCGCGCCCAGCAGTCCTCCCGTCCGGGGGTCCCGCACCGGGGCCGCCGCACACGTCCACGGGTGGACCCGGCGGCTGAAGTGCTCGGCCCCGAAGACCTGCACCGGCTCCCCGACCGCGACCGCCGTACCGGGGGCGTTGGTCCCCATGGCACTCTCCGCCCAGCGCGCCCCCGGGACGAAGCCGAGCCGTTCCGCCCGCCGCAGGGTGGCCGGCTCGCCCTCCACCCACAGCAGGCTGCCCCGCGCGTCGCACACGGCGAGCAGATGCGCCCCGTGCGCCGCGAACTCCCCGACGAGCTCCCGGAACAGGGGCATCACCCGTGCGAGGGGATGCGCCGCGCGGTACGAGCGCAGCTCCGGCTCCGCCAGCTCCACCCGGGGCGCGCACTCCGGGCTGACCCGGGCCCGCGCGCACCGCCGCCAGGACCTCGCGATGACGGCCCGCACCGGCGCCTCGACCCGGCCGTCCCGGGTGAACACGGCATGCGCCCGCCGCAGTTCGCGCGTCCGCTCGGCGGGATCGGCCCCGCCCGGCAGCGCCACCGACGGATCGTCCACGTCACCCTCCCGTGCTGCCGCGGTACCCGGAGCGCCCCATCGTCGTCCCGCCATCCGGGCCCGGCAAGCGGTACGTCGGCCACTACGCCGACCGGGCCGGGCCGAAACCCGGCTACGGGGCGTCCGTCGGGGTGTCCACGGCCGCCCACGCCGAGGCCGGGTCCGGGGCCGACGGGCCCGCCGGGATCCAGCGGCCCGCCTCGCGGCGGTACGGCCACCAGCGGCCCTCGCGGCCCAGCCGCAGCTGGCGGTCGGTGCCGGACGCGGACGGCTCGGGCGGTGCGGGGGCCTCGGACGCCTCGGGTGCCTCGGCTACTTCGGGTGCCTCGGGTGCCTCGGGTGCCTCGGACCAGCGGGCGCGGAGCCGGCGCAGTACCGGAGCCCGCTCGTCCGCCCACGCCGTCGCGAGCGCGGCACGCGCCCGGGCCAGCGTCGCCCGGTCGGGCGCCCAGTCGTCCTCCAACGCCGCGAGCGCGGCCGGCCCGCCGAAGCCCCAGGCCCGGACGGCCAGGTCCATGGCGGCCCGGTCCCGTCCGATAGCCACCGCCAAGCGGGAGCGGACCCGGAAATCGGATGCCTCGGCGGTGAGTCGTACGGCGTCTTCGGTCGTGGTCAACGGGGCCGTCGGGGCGCGATCGGCGTGGCCCGGAGCCAGCGCCAGGGCGAGCAGCCGGTGCGCCTCGTTCGCGGCCGCCTGCGCGAGGAACTCCACTGCGTCCACGTCGAGTTCCGGCTCGGTCTCGGTGTCCAGCGTCGGCGGCTGGCCCGGCGCCTCGGGCAGGCTCGGCGGCGGGGGCAGCGCCGGCAGGGTGCCCGCCTCCGCCGCCGCGTACGCGTCCGCCGCCGGGATCCCCGCGTCGGCGGGCGGCGCCTCGGCGGGCGCCTCGTCCGCCTCCTGGGCCCCCGCCGCGCTGCGGGCCTCCAGCTCCGCCACCAGCTCCCGTTCGCCGCGACCGCGCAGGAGCAGCAGCACGAAGGGGTCCTGGTCCAGAAGCCGGGCCACCTGGTAGCAGAGGGCAGCCGTGTGCGGGCAGTGATCCCACCCGTCGCAGTCGCAGCGCGGGTCGAGGTCCCCTATCCCGGGCAGCAGCTCCACCCCGGCCGCCGCCGCGTCCTCGACCAGCTCCGGCGGCACCTCCCGGTCCAGCAGCGCCGCGATGTACCCCGCCTCCGCGGCCGCCAGCCCCAACAGCCGGTCCCATTCCGCTTCCGTGAACTCCTGCACCAGCACGTCCGTCCGGTGCGCCGTGCCGTCCCCGTCGCGCACCACCGCCGTGAGCCCGCCCGGACGCACCGATACGGCGCCCACCGCGCCCGAACGCGCGTACCGACGCCCCGTCTTGACCTGCCCCCGGTCGAGGGCGCTGTCCTCCAGGGAGCGGAGCCAGGCGTGGCCCCACCACGTATGGGCGAAACCCCGGCCGGGGGCGGGCGGCAGGGCCGGGAAGGTCATCTCGTTGCTCCCGCCGGTCTCGCGGTACCCGCTCATCGTTCGCTCCCCGAGGCCGGGCGCAACGCCACGAGTTCGGCCAGTTCGGCGTCGGTCAGTTCGGTCAGCGCGGCCTCGCCGCCCCCCAGGACCGCATCGGCGAGCTCCCGCTTGCGCTCCAGGAGTCGCGCGATCCGGTCCTCGACGGTGCCCTCGGCGATGATCCGGTGGACCTGCACGGGCTGGGTCTGCCCGATCCGGTAGGCGCGGTCGGTGGCCTGCTCCTCGACGGCCGGGTTCCACCAGCGGTCGAAGTGGATGACGTGCCCGGCCCGGGTGAGGTTCAGGCCGGTGCCCGCCGCCTTGAGGGAGAGCAGGAAGACCGGGACCTCGCCCGCCTGGAACCGGTCCACGAGCTCCTCGCGGCGCGGCACGGGCGTGCCGCCGTGCAGGAGTTGCGAGGTGATCCCGCGGCCGGACAGGTGTTTCTCCAGGATCCTGGCCATCGCCACGTACTGGGTGAAGACGAGGACCGAACCGCCCTCGGCGAGGATCGTGTCGAGGAGTTCGTCGAGAAGCTCCAGCTTCCCGGAGCGCGCGGCGGTGCCCGCGGCCCCGAGTTCCCCCGCGGCGCCGCGCTCCTTCACGCCGTGCTCCCGCAAGAACTGGGCCGGGTGGTTGCAGATCTGCTTGAGGGAGGTCAGGAGCTTGACCACCAGGCCGCGCCGTTCCATCCCGTCCGCCTCGGAGATCGCGGCGAGGGTCTCGCGTACGACGGCCTCGTAGAGCGCGGCCTGCTCCCGGCTCAGCGTGACGGTGTGGTCGGTCTCGGTCTTGGGCGGCAGCTCGGGCGCGATACCCGGGTCGGACTTCTTCCGGCGCAACAGGAACGGCCGTACGAGCGCCCCCAGTCGGGCCGCCGCCCGCGGGTCGCGACCGCTCTCGACGGGCTCCGCGTAGCGGGTGCGGAAGGTGCCGAGGCGGCCGAGGAGCCCGGGGGTGGTCCAGTCGAGGACGGCCCACAGCTCGGAGAGGTTGTTCTCGACCGGGGTGCCGGTGAGGGCCACCCGGGCCGGGGCCGGGATGGTGCGCAGGGCCTTGGCGGTCGAGGAGTGCGGGTTCTTGACGTGCTGGGCCTCGTCGGCGACGACCATCCCCCAGCGGACGGCGGCGAGTTCGGGGGCGTCCACGCGCATCGTGCCGTACGTGGTGAGCACGAAGCCGCCGGTCAGGCCCGAGAGGTCGCGACCCGGGCCGTGGAAGCGGCGCACGGGTGTGCCGGGGGCGAACTTGTCGATCTCCCGCTGCCAGTTGCCCAGGAGCGAGGCCGGGCAGACCACGAGCGTCGGCCCGGTGGTGGCGGCGTGCTGCCGGTTGCGGTGCAGGTGGAGCGCGATGAGGGTGACGGTCTTGCCGAGGCCCATGTCGTCGGCGAGGCAGGCGCCGATGCCGAGCGAGGTCATCCGGGCCAGCCAGCGCAGCCCGCGCAGCTGGTAGTCGCGCAGGGTGGCCCGCAACTCGGGGGGCGCCTCGGGGCCCTCGGGTGCCCGGTGCTCGGGATCTTGGCCCCCGGGCCCGTCATCGCCGCCCGGCTCATCGCCGCCGGGCCCATGGCTCCTGGGCTCCCGTGGTTCGGCGGCGAGCTGTGCGCGCAGCCGCTCCAGGGGCCCGGTGGTCTCCACGTCGACCCGCTCGCCGTTGATCTCCGTCGACCCGGTGAGTACGGCGGCCAGCGCGTCCGGGCCCGAGAGCTCGCGGCCCTGCCGGGCCCGGGCCCGGCGGGCTTCGGCCGGGTCGATCAGGACCCACTGGTCGCGGAGCCGGACCAGGGGGCGCTTCGACTCGGCGAGCCGGTCGAGTTCGGCGGGCGTGAGGTCGCCGTGGCCGCCGAGGGTGTGGCGCCAGGTGAAGGAGAGCAGCGCGCCGGGGGCGAGCAGGCCGGAGGGGAGGTCGGACCCGGCGCCCTCGGGCGAGGTGACGACGGCGCGGGCGCCGAGTTCGCGGGCGAGCTCACGCGGCCAGTGCACCTGGAGGCCGTCCGCGGCGAGCGCTTCGGCGGCTTCGCCGAGCAACTCCGTGACCTCCTCGTCGGCGAGCTCCACGGCATCGGGTACGGCGGCGCTCAGCAGCGGGGCCAGCGGTGACCACAGCCGGGCGGCGCGGCGCAGGGCCCGCAGGGCGTCCATGCGGGCACCGGGCGGGAAGGCGGCCGCGGCGGCCCCCGATCCGGCCCAGACGTCGACGGCGTCGGCGACCAGCGCGGAGTCGGCCACGCCGTGCATCTGGAGGACCGCCCGGAAGGCGGGGGCCTGCTCCAGGGGCCCGTCGAGCTCGATCCGCAGCGAGATGCGTACCCCCGCGTCGTGGCCCGCGGCCACCTCGGCGGCCCAGCCGCGCAGCCCGGGGTGGAGCATCGGCGGGCGGGCGGCGTAGGCGGGCCCGCCGGCGGCCGTGGGCGCGGCGGGGGAGCGCGGGAGGGTGTCGGCGACGGCGTCGAGGAACGCGCGCAGCAGCGGTTCCGGGGTGGGAAGCCGGGGCGGTCCCTCCGCGTCGAGGGGTACGCAGTGCGCGGTGGGCGGCATGGCGGCGGCCAGCTCCCGCACGGCGTCGAGGTCGGCGGCGTCCAGCGGCCCCATCCGCCAGGCGTCGTGGCCGGCGGGGCTCAGGCCGGGCAGCAGTTGGCCGCGGGCCGTGAAGCTCAGGGCCAGCAGCGCGGCGGCGCCCCAGAACGCGGCGGCCGGGTCGGCGCCGGAGCCGGAACCGGCGGCGCGGGCGCGGGTGAGCAGGGGCAGGGCTTCGTCGACCGGCAGCACGAGGGCGGTCACGGTGGCGCGGCGCAGCCGGCGGGTGACGACGGTGAGCTCTTCGAAACAGCCCGTTCCGGAGCCGCCGGCTCCGCCGCCGCCGCCGATGCCGACGCCGTACCCGGGCGGCGCCTGCCCGTCGGGTCGCCAGAGGCCCATCCGGCCGCTGCGGGCGGGGTCGCCGGGGGCGGCGGGAAGGAAGACGGCGGAGCAGTGGATGAGGTCGGAGATCTTGGGCAGCACGCATCCTCAAACTTGACTACCGGGGCACGGGGCCGCCGAGAGTACCCGACCGAAGGCCGTCCGGGATCGGCCGCCGGGCCGGCCGGGCCCGTTTCCTGGATCGGGGAACCCTGGATCGGGGAGCCTTGCTGCGCGGACCGCTCGGACATCCGGGAACGCCCGGTCGACTCCGCACGTTGTGTGGGGTAGTGGTCGACGACAAGGAGGAGGTGTCCGCAGATGTCCAATCGCGGAAAGGTCGCGGTTGCCGGAGTCGTGGCAGCCATCGTGTTGTTCTGGAGTGTCGGATTCTGGGCGGGGCTGTTGGTCCTGATCGGTGTGCCCGCCGCCGCGTACCTCCTGCTGGACTCCTCCCAGCGGCGTCGCGTACGAGGTATATCCCGCAAGCAGCTCGGCCGCTGACCCCGACGGGGGCGGCCCCCGTGGCCCGCGGCGCCCTCGCGGCCCCCGTCGCCCTTGCCGCGCTCGCCCGTCGGGCGGGCCGGACTCCCGGTCGAGTGCCGAGTCCGGCCCGCCCCCGGGATCAGGCCGCGCTGCTCGCGCCGACCTCGGCAAGGTCGGCTTCGAGGAGCATCTGGGACGCGTGGTCCACGAGGTGACGCAGCACCGGCAAATAGGTTTCGTCGCCTCCCAGTTCGTCCAGGATGCGATACGCCTCGGCACGGAATCCGTCGATCTCCGCCCGGTACCGGTCGAGGGCGACGGGGGTCCGCAGGAGGCCCGCGAGTTCCGCCCTGGCGTCGACCGAGCGACCCGCGGTGGCGCACAGGCCCAGGATGTGGTCCCTGGAATCGGCGGGAGAGTCCTCGATGACGGAGGCGAGGAGGTAGGTCACGGTGCCGTTGAGCAGGTCCTCGTCACGGCCGGACAGGATGTCTTCCTGGTCATTGAATATCTGCCACAGGATGCCGAACACGTACCCGAACTCACGCCAGAGCTCCACCTTCTCGGCGGAGGCCCCCGAGAATATCGCGGCCATCGCCGTAATCATTCCGAAGGGTGCCCCGGACTTGCCGCGATACGTTTCGATGACCGATTTGCGGGTGGCCCGGCAGATGTCTCCGCGCATGTCGTCTATCTGGCCGTCGACGCCGATGATCCAGCCGTTCAGGATCTCGGTCACCAGTGCGTTGCGTACCGATTCCGGGAGCTTCTGGTCCAAAACGATCTGAATGGGGAGCGCGTTTCCGGTGATGACGGAAGCGAGCAGCGCCTCGTTCTCGGTGAGCTCGCCGGATATCCGCGCGCCGTTCGCGTCGGCGAGATCGTCGAGGTAGCAGGCCGAAGTCCACCACAGCAGGTGCACTGCGGACAGCGGAATGGCCGGTCGGGGATTACCCGTCTCTATGGCGTGCGTGAGGAGGGGCAGAACCGAGAGGGGATGTCTGAGTTTGCGGTGCTCCAGAAGCTTGGCCACTGAGGTCCGGGTGATCATCGCGAACGGTCCGAGTCGCTCCAGGGCGGATTCGATCTCCGTGTCGATGTCCTGCGCGACTTGCTGGTGCAGGTCCAGGTACGACGTACAAATCAAGAGAGCAGCCTCCGTCGAAGGAATGACCCGGTGGGCGGTGGTGTGCGCCCTTTGAGTCAGTTGAGTCAGTGACGTGGCTGATTCGATCATTCCGGAGGAGGGCGATCCAGAGCGATTTTCAGTCACCCTGTCCGGATCTCGCCCCCAGGGGTGGTCGCTTCCGGTGGCGGCTGCGCCGGCGCCCGGAGCCCGGGCGCCGGCGGGGTTACTGGTAGTAGTCGCGCATCAGGGCGGTCGCCCACTCGGGCTGCCGCAGCTCGCCACGCGGTCCGAACTCGGCCATGTACGGCTTGAGATCGAGCACGGGCGTGCCGTCCACGGCGTCGAGGCCCTCCACGTGCACGTCCAGGCCGTCCACCTTCACCACCCGGCACCGCGAGAGGCCCAGCCGGTTCGGCCGGTTCTTGCCGCGCTGCGCGAAGATGCCGACCAGCGGCCAGTCCGTGTTGCCGCGCGGGTGCCGCGCGCCCGTCTCGACCTTCTCCACGGGCACCCGGTCGAAGTGGTAGACGACCTCGACGTGCGAGAAGTCCTCCAGCCCGTACAGCGCCTCCGGGCCGAACCGGAGGCCGTCCAGGCGGATCACCGCGGTCTCGCGTCCCCAGTCGTCATCGAGCACCTCCACGCGACCGCCCACGACCACGCCCACCGGCTCGGACTCCACCATCATCGCTCCCCTCGTGTCACCGCTCGTACTCACGCCCGGTACCCGCCCCGGGTCGGGGCTCAGGTCGGACGCACCGCGACGCGATCCAGCGCCGCCAGCAACCGCGGTAGATCATGATCCCCTTCGTGGGGGACCGCGAGCACCTCGCTCGGCTCCTCGTCGAGCAGCACGAAAGCCGTGTCGGGGCCGCCGGTTTCGCCCGTGCGGGCCACCAGCGACCAGCCGGGCCCGTCCACGCGCAGCGTCCGGGCGCCCTCGCCGGCGAAGGAGGACCGCACCCGACCGGGCGGGGGCGGGGTCCGCGTGTACCCCAGAGCCTCGTCCAGTGCCCGTGCGAGCCCCGGGTGCGCGGCCGCCGCCGCCCCGCCGTCCGTCGCGACCCGCTCGCGCCAGTCGGCCCACTCCCGGGCGATCTGGTCGGCCCCCATCCGCCGCTGGACCGGACCCCACGCGTCGGCGGAGGGCGGCGCCAGCGGCACCCGCCCCGTGCCGTCCGCGCCCTGCTCGGGATCGTGCGGCTCCGGTATGCCCGCCGCGGCCACCGACAGCTCCAGCGGCCAGCCCGCCAGCGAGATGACGATGCTCCGCTCGTCGGGCGACAGGTCGTAGTCCATGCCGCAGTCCCAGGAGGCGATGGCCGTGGCCACGAGCGAGACGTCGTCCACGACGACCGTCCAGCGCGCACCCTCCTCGTCCTGGCCCAGCACCAGTCCGTAACCCTCCCGGGTCGGCGCGACGCCCAGCAGGGAGCAGGCCTCGGCGAAGTCGTCGCCCAGGATGCTCGGGAACTGCGCTGGGGTCACCAGCACGGCGGTCAGCACGTAAAGCGAGCCGCCACCCTCGTCGTCGGACACCTGGCCTCCTGGTAGCTCTCTCGTCGGGCGCACCTTAACCAGCGGGTAACCCGCCCGTCGAGAGCCTGCGGTCGATGATTTCCAAGCCCGCTACCTGCACGTAGAGTTGGGAACCCGCCACAGAAAGGGACACCCGGTGCAGCGTTACGACCGGCTGAGGGAGATCCTCCGGCTCGATCCCGACACGGACTTCCTCACCATCTACCGGCTCACCGCCACCTACGAGTTCCCCTGGGACTTCGCCCGCGCCCTGGAGCTCGCCCTGTTCCGGACGTACGCCGTCCCGAGCATCGGCGGCCTGCTGGCCGAGACGGCCGAGTTCACCGA
Organism: Streptomyces sp. NPDC059874; assembly: GCF_042731135.1. Lineage (NCBI taxonomy): Bacteria > Bacillati > Actinomycetota > Actinomycetes > Kitasatosporales > Streptomycetaceae > Streptomyces > Streptomyces sp. NPDC059874. The sequence continues at coordinate 65,907 of NZ_JBHWJY010000038.1, read as the reverse complement.
CCGGACCCAGAAGCGCTACGACGACACCGCGCTGCTCCTCGACGCGATCCTCGAGCACGGCTTCGGGAGCGACACCGCGCGCACCGCGATCCGCCGCGTCAACCAGATGCACCGCAGCTACGACATCTCCAACGAGGACATGCGCTACGTGCTGTGCACCTTCGTGGTGATTCCCGCCCGCTGGCTTGACGCGTACGGCTGGCGCCCGCTGACCCACCATGAACGGCGCGCGTCCGCGAACTACTACGCCACCCTCGGCCGCCACATGGGCATCGCGGACATTCCGGGCTCCTTCGAGGAGTTCGAGGCCACGTTGAACGCCTACGAGGAGGCCCACTTCGGTTGGGACGAGGGCGCCCGCAAGGTCGCCGACTCCACCCTCGACCTGATGGCCTCCTGGTATCCGGCCCCGCTCGCCCCCGCCGTGCGCGGCGCGAGCCTCGCCCTGCTCGACGAGTCGCTGCTGACCGCGTTCCGCTACGCGCGCCCGCGCCCCCGGGTCGGGAAGCTGGTCCACGGAGCCCTGTGGCTGCGCGGGCGCGCGGTACGGCTGCTGCCCCCGCGCAAGGCCCCGCACTACGCCCGCCAGAACCCGGAGATCAAGGGTTACCCCGACGGCTATGACGTCGGCGAGCTCGGCACCTTCCCGGTGCCCGGCACGAGCGGCTGCCCCGTGCCGCACCCGCGCCGGCCGGCGGGAGCCGAGGCTCAGCCTCCTGCGTGACGGCGTACGGCCACCGCCAGGAAGCGCGCGTCCTCGTCGGAGTACGAGATCATGTCCCAGCCCGAACGGGCCAACAGCGGGCGCAGGTTCGGCTCCGCCCGCATGTCGTTCGGGGTGAGCTCACGGCCGTGGGGGGGGGGGGGGGGGGCCCCCCCCCGCGGGGGGGGGGGGGGGGGGCGGGGCGGGGGGGGGGGGGCCCCCCCCCCCCCCGCGGGGGGGGCGCTCCCGGGGGGGGCGGTGGGGGAGAATTCGGGGGGCGGCAACGC
>NZ_JBHWJY010000038.1:0-64907 GCF_042731135.1 Streptomyces sp. NPDC059874 | reverse complement strand
AGCCCGACCGGGCCACCCGCGGGCGCTGGTTCGGCTCCGCCCCCATGGGGTTGGGGGTGAGCACACGGCGGGGGCGCGCGGCGTGGGCCGCGCGCCCGATCGGGTGGAAGAGCGCGAGCCGGCCGCCGGGGCGGACCACCCGGCCCAGCTCGCGCAGGTTCGCCTCCGGGTCGGGCAGGTGGGCGATGAGTCCGGCGGCGAACACGGCGTCGAGGGCCCCGTCGCGCAGTGGCAGCCGGGCCACGTCGGCGAGCAGCAGGGTGCCCTCGGCAGCCCGCCCCGTCCGCTGGGCGGCGGCGAGCATCTGCGGGGTGAGGTCCGCGCCGAGCACCGTCCCGGAGGGTCCGACTGCGGCCCTCAGCGCGGCCAGCGCCCGACCGGTGCCGCAGCCCGCGTCGAGCACGCGGTCCCCGGGCCGCAGCCCGAACTCGACGACGGCGGCCTCGAACGCGGGGCCGTCCTCGGGGAACTTCCGGTCCCAGTCGGCGGCGCGCGCCCCGAAGAACTCCTGCACGAGCGTGTGGTCTTCGCTCATGAGGCCATGATCCCCCACCGGCCTTCCCGCGGTGCGTGTGCAAGCTGGTACGCGGCGTGATCGAAGATGAACGTATCTCTGTCATATTCCAGCAGTTCCAGCGGCTTTCGAAATGCGCCCCTTGTTCGTGGCCTCACCCGGACTAGCGTCCGGTGGCCATGGGACACCTGGACCACGCCGCCTATGGCTGGCTGACACCCGCGCTGTCATACGTGATGGCTTCGATCGGCGCCGCCCTCGGGCTGCGCTGCACCGTCCGCGCGCTCGCCGCGACCGGATCCTCCCGCCGCAACTGGCTCCTCACCGCGGCCTCCGCCATCGGCACCGGCATCTGGACGATGCACTTCGTCGCGATGCTCGGGTTCGACGTCACCGGCACCGAGATCCACTACAACGTGCCGCTCACCATCCTCAGCCTGCTCGTCGCCATGCTGGTCGTCGGCGCCGGGGTCTTCGCCGTCGGCTACGGCAAGGACCGCGGCCGCGCCCTCGTGCTCGGCGGCCTCACCACCGGCCTCGGCGTCGCCAGCATGCACTACCTGGGCATGGCGGCCCTGCGCCTGCACGGCCACATCTCGTACGAGCCGCTCACCGTCGGCCTCTCCGTCGCCATCGCCGTGGTCGCGGCCACCGCGGCCCTGTGGGCCGCGCTCAACATCAAGTCACCGCTCGCCGTAGCCGTCGCCTCGCTCGTCATGGGCGCCGCCGTCAGCAGCATGCACTACACCGGAATGATGGCCGTCGGCGTCGACGTCAGCCCCTCGGACGCGGCCCTGCCCGGCGCCACGGCCATGCAGTTCATCTTCCCGCTCGCCGTCGGACTGGGCTCCTACCTGTTCATCACCGCCGCCTTCGTCGCCCTGTCCCCGACCGCCGACGAGCGTGCCGCCTCCGCCTCCGCTTCCGCACGGCACGTCCCGGAACCCGCACCGGCCGGCCCCTGAGCGGTCCGGGCAGCCGCCCCACCAGCCGCACCCGCCCCACCAGCCCCCCGCGCACCCGTACGTCGCACCTGTAGGCACCGCCCCGGAACGAGGAGCCCATGCGCACACCCCGCAGAAAACCGGAAGCAGCGGCGCAGCGGCCGCCCGCGCCGCCGGCGCGCGGCCGCCGGGCCCATGCCGGGCCGCCGGCCGAGGAACCGGCGGCGCGGGAGACCCACCACATCCTCCCCGCCGCCCCGCCCGGCGGCGGCTCCCGGCTGCGGCTGCGGCCCGCCACCGTCCGCGCGAAGATCGTCTCCCTGCTGATGGTGCCGGTCGTCTCGCTCCTCGCCCTCTGGGCGTTCGCCACCGTCAGCACCGCCCAGGACATGGCCCGTCTGAGCCTCGCCCACCGGGTCGACACCGAGATACGCACCCCCGTCGCCGCCGCCGTCACCGAGCTCCAGGCCGAGCGGCGCGCCGCCGTCCGGCTGCTCGCCGACCCGACCGCCGACCCGGGTGCCGCCCTGGACCAGCAGGTGCGCCGTACCGAGACCGCCGTCCGGCGGCTGAGACTCGGAGACCGGCACACCGTCGCCGATTCCGGCGGCTACCGCGCCGACATCGCGATCCGCCTGGGTGCCTTCGTCGCCGCCGCCGAGGCCCTGGGATCGGCCCGCAAGGACATCGTCGCCCGCAGGGCCACCCCAGAAGCGGCCTACGAGATGTACACCGGCGTGGTCGACGCGGCCCTCGCCGTGGGCGGCGCTCTCAGCGGCGGCCAGGACGCCGAACTCGGCCCCGACGCCCGGGTCCTGCTCGAATTCGCCCGCGCCGAGGAACTCCTTTCCCGCGAGGACGCGCTGCTCGCCGTACCGGGCCCGCGCTCCGCCGAAACGCTTCGCCGGCTCATCGGCACCATCGAATCCCGTCGGGCCCTCACCGCCGCCGCGGCCGAGGACCTCCCCGCGCGGCAGCGCGCCGCCTGGCAGTCCGTAGCCAAGAGCGCCGTCTACGCCGACCTCGCCGCCGCCGAGGACCGGGCCCTGGCCGCCGGCACCACCCGCGACAGCCGCGCCGTGCCCTTGGGTTGGGAGGCCGCCTGGACCGGCGTCGGCGCCTCGATGCGCGAGATCGAGGAGGGCGCGCACGCCGCTGCCGCCGACCGTGCCGACCCGATCGCCGAGGGTGCGCTCAGCCCTGCCGGAGCCGCCGTGCTGCTCGGCCTGGCCGCCGTCGCGGCCTCGCTCGTCATCTCCGTCCGCATCGGCCGCGCCCTGGTCGTGGAACTCGTCTCCCTGCGCAACACCGCCCTGGAGATCGCCCGCCGCAAACTCCCGCGGGCGATGGAACGACTGCGCGCCGGCGAGGAGATCGACGTGGCCGCCGAGACCCCCGCCGGACCGCCCGCCGACGACGAGATCACCCAGGTCGGCGAGGCGCTCGCCACCGTCCACCGGGCCGCCCTCAGCGCCGCCGTGGAACGCGCGGAGCTCGCCAGCGGGGTCTCCGGGGTCTTCGTCAACCTCGCCCGCCGCAGCCAGGTGCTCGTGCACAAGCAGCTCACCCTGCTCGACTCGATGGAGCGCCGCGCCGACGACCCGAACGAACTCGGCGACCTCTTCCGCCTCGACCACCTGACCACCCGGATGCGCAGGCACGCGGAAAGCCTGATCATCCTCTCCGGTGCCGCCCCGGGCCGGGCCTGGCGGATGCCGGTTCCCCTCACGAACGTCGTACGCGCCGCCGTCTCCGAGATCGAGGACTACCCGCGCATCGAGGTCCGTCAGCTCGCCGAGGCCGCCGTCGTCGGGGGCGCGGTGGCCGACCTCACCCACCTGCTCGCCGAACTCATCGAGAACGCCGCCCAGTTCTCCCCGCCCCACACCAAGGTGCGGGTCAGCGGGGAGCCCGTCGGGGCCGGGTACGTCCTGGAGGTCGAGGACCGCGGGCTCGGCATGGGGCGCGAATCCCTGAGCGAGGCCAACCGGCGCATCGAGCAGTCCGAAGCCCTCGACCTCTTCGACAGCGACCGGCTCGGACTCTTCGTCGTCAGCCGCCTCTCGGCGCGCCACGGTGTGAAGGTGCACCTGCGCACGTCACCGTACGGTGGCACCACCGCGGTGGTCCTCCTGCCGAACTCCATGCTCCAGGGCGCGATCACGGTCGGCATCCCCGAGCCCGACCCGGCGTCGGCCCCGGAGCCCCCCGCCCAGACCCGGAACCACCCTTCGGCCCAGATCCGGAACCAGCCCCCCGCCCAGATCCGGAACCAGGCCCCCGCAGCGGCCTCGACCCCCGCGCCGAAGGCGGTCGCCGGCGCGGAGCAGCCGCCCGCCATGACCGTCGTACGGGAGGACGTGCGCGGCATCCCGGCCGCGGACCGGCCCCCCGCGCCGCGGGAACCGCACCCGACCCCGGTGGCCTCGCTGCGGCCGCGCGCCACCGGGGGCGCGATCCCGCGTACGCAGCCGACCGCGCCGCCGCCGGCTTCGGTGACGGAACTGCCGCGCCGGGTGCGCCAGGCCAGCCTCGTCCCGCAGCTGCGCGAGGCCCTGGCCCCGAAGGCCCCGGCCGAGTCCCGGCTCCCCGAGGACCCGCCGGGCCGCAGCCCCGAGCAGGCCCGGGACCGGATGGCGGCCTATCGGGCCGGCTGGGTCCGCGGCGCCCAGGACGACTCCCCTCACGCAGGCAGCGAAGGAGAAGTGTGATGATCGAACATCAACGAATCGACCTCGACGGCGTCCGCAGGTCCGGCGAACTGGACTGGCTGCTGGACGACCTGGTGCTCCGGGTCCGCGAGGTCCGGCACGCCGTGGTCCTGTCCACTGACGGGCTGGCCGTGGGTGCCTCGAGCGCGTTGAGCCGGGAGGACGCGGAGCACCTGGCCGCCGTCGCGTCCGGCTTCCACAGCCTGGCCAAGGGCGCGGGCCGGCACTTCCACGCCGGGGGAGTGCGCCAGACGATGGTCGAGATGGACGAGGGCTTCCTCTTCGTCGCGGCCGCGGGTGACGGCTCCTGCCTGGCGGTGCTCAGCGGCGCCGGTGCCGACATCGGGCTCATCGCCTACGAGATGGCCCGGCTGGTGAAGCGGGTCGGCGAGCACCTGTACACCCCGCCCCGGTTCGCGGCGCGGCCGCCGGCCGCCGGCTGAGGGCGGCGGTCCGGCACATGAACGGCCAGTGGTACGACGCCGACGCGGGCCCGCTCGTCCGTCCGTACGCCATGACCGGCGGGCGTACGAAGCCGGGACCCCACGGGGTCCGCTTCGACCTGATCGCGCTGGTCGTCATGGACAACGGGGGCGCTGCGGGCACCGACCCCGAGGCCGAGTCGTTGCTCGGCCCCGAACACCGGGCGCTCCTCGGACTCTGCCGGTCCGAGACCCAGTCGGTGGCGGAACTCGCCGCCGACGCCGACCTCCCCGTGGGGGTGGTGCGGGTGCTCCTCGGAGACCTGCTGGAGGGGGGCCACGTGAAGGTCAGCAGGCCGGTACCGCCCGCGCAGTTGCCGGACGAGCGGATTCTGCGTGAAGTCATCGAGGGATTGCGAGCGCTGTGATGGGACAACACGACAACGGGCCCCTCGGAGCGGGCTCGAACCCGGACCCGGTCCGGGCCGAGGATCCGGGGGAGGACCCCGAACTGGCCGCGCTCGCGCTCAAGATCCTCGTCGCGGGCGGTTTCGGGGTCGGCAAGACCACGCTGGTGGGCGCGGTGAGCGAGATCCGGCCGCTGCGGACGGAGGAGTTGCTGAGCGAGGCGGGCGAACTGGTCGACGACACGGGCGGAGTGGACCAGAAGACGACCACCACCGTGGCCATGGACTTCGGGCGGATCACCATCCGCTCCGGGTTGTCCCTGTACCTGTTCGGCACCCCGGGGCAGGACCGGTTCTGGTTCCTGTGGGACGAGCTGTCGCAGGGTGCGCTCGGGGCCGTGGTGCTCGCCGACACCCGGCGGCTGGAGGACTGCTTCCCGGCGGTCGACTACTTCGAGCACCGGCGCATCCCGTTCGTGGTGGCCGTCAACTGCTTCACCGACGCCAGGCGTTACGGGGCGCACGACGTCTCACGCGCGCTCGACCTGGACCAGGGGACCCCGGTGGTGCTGTGCGACGCGCGGGACAAGGACTCGGGCAAGGAAGTACTGATCAGGCTCGTCGAGTACGCCGGGCGGGTGCACACCGCCCGGCTGCTGGACTCGGTGGAGCCGCAGGCCGACTCCGTGTGAAGCGGCCTGCTCGGACTGCTCGACGAACGCGCGCCGTTCCTCTTGAGTCATCTTCTTCGCCATGAGCACATCTCCTTGCCGGAAAGGAGCTGGTGGGGAAGGCTTGCGGGACGACCACGCGGGGTGGGGCGCGGCCATGTCGGCCGCGTCGACGGGGAGGGGTTGGGAATGGCACTGGACAAGCAGCTCGATTGGCTGTTGGACGACCTGACGCGCCGGGTCCAGCAGGTGCGGCATGCGGTGGTGCTGTCCAACGACGGCCTGGTGACGGGTGCGAGCGCGGGGTTGGCGCGGGAGGACGGGGAACACCTGGCGGCCGTCGCGGCCGGGCTGCAGAGCCTGGCGAAGGGATCCGGACGGCACTTCCGGGCCGGTGAGGTCCGCCAGACGATGGTCGAGTACGACGAGGGGGTGCTCTTCGTCATGGCGGCCGGCGCGGGCAGCTGCCTGTGCGTGCTGAGCGCCGCCGAGTCGGACATCGGCCAGGTCGCCTACGAGATGACGCTGCTGGTCAACCGGGTGGGGGAGCACTTGGGAGTCGCCGAGCGGCGCATCACCGGCGGCTGAGTCGCGGACTTGTCCACAGGCGCGGCGGAGTGTCGTTGCCCTGAGTTACGGTCTTCACACAGAGTAATCACTGTTCGTGGGGGAGACCGTGATGATGCAGATGGACACCGCGCCGGCGCAGACCGTGCCGGAGCAAGACGTATTGGTGGGGAGCGCGCGGGCCGCCGGTGAACTGGGGCTGAGCCGGAGTGAGTTCGCCAGGGCCGTCCAGCTGGGGATCGTGCGCGCCGGGCCGCCGGCGCGCGGCGGGGCCGCGCGCTACGCGCGGGCCGAGCTGGACCGGGTCAGGTCGGCCGAGTCCCGGTCGGACACGCTGCGCGAGCGGGTCGAGACCGTGGCCGGAGCCGCGGCCGCGGCGCGGGAGCTGGGAGTCGGCCCGAGCCGGTTCACCCGGCTCGCGCGCTGTGGGCACCTCACGCCGATCGGCTATCGGATCAACCGCTACCGGGCCGTGGTGTGGCTCTATCTGGCCGCGGAGCTCAGGGAGTTCGCGGCCCGTGAGCCGGCCGTGTTGTGCGGGGCCGGGGCACCGGGGGACCGGGAGCTGATGGCGGCCAAGGCGGACCTGCGCCCCCGGAAGTGGCGCGGGCGGCACGTCGGGCTGCTGCTGAGACGCACCGCCGACCCCTGGGAGCGCGCCGCGGTACTGGCCTCCGTGCTCCCAGAGGGCGAGCTGCGCGAGACGGTGCCCGACCGGGCGGAGCGGATCGTCCTGGCCGCCCTCGCCCCGCCACCGCCGTACGGGCACCCGCAGGTCCCGGCAGCCGCGGCCGTGGCGCTGCGGCTGCTGAAGGCCGACCTGCCGGAGGAGATCCACTGGTACCGCACCAGCCTGGACTTCGCCCTCACCGGAGCACGCGGCCAGGCGCGGCCGGACGGGGCGCGGTCAGGTCAGTCGAACTCGACGGGGGAGAGGGGGCCGACGTAGACCCAGGCCCCCTCCTCGCGGGTGAACGCGCTGTGCTCGTGCAGCGAGCCGGCATGCCGGCCCTCGCGGTAGTGGGCCCGGAACTCCACCGAGCCCTCCGTCTCGAACATCCCGCCGCGCTCGGTCGCGAGGATCTCCAGCCGCTCCCAGCGCTGCCCGGGATCCAGATCGAGGTCGGCCGGACGGGTCGAGCTGTGCCAGGAACGAAGCAGGTAGGCGGTGTCGCCGACCGCGAAGGCACTGAAGCGGGAACGCATCAACCGCTCGGCGGTGGGTGCCTGCTGAGCACCGGAGTGGAAGCGGCCGCAGCACTCCGGGTAGGCGGCGGGCAGCCCGCAGGGGCAGGGGAGGGCCGGGGTGGGCATGGGTGAGCTCAGTTCTTCGGGGACGGCGGGGAGGGATAGGGGCGGAAGAGGCCTTCCTGGACCACGGAGACCAGCAGCCTGCCCTCCAGGTCGTAGATACGGCCACGGGCCAGGCCCCGGCCGCCGTGCGCGATGGGCGACTCCTGGTCGTACAGGAACCACTCGTCCGTCCGGAACGGCCGGTGGAACCACATGGCGTGGTCCAGGCTCGCCATGTCGAAACCGCGCATCCCCCACAACGGTTCCACCGGGATGCGCACGGCATCGAGGAGGGTCATGTCGCTGGCGTAGGTGAGGGCGCAGGTGTGCACGAGCGGGTCGTCGCCCAGGGGGCCGACCGCGCGCATCCACACGGCGCTGCGGGGATCGGCGCCCTTGAGTTCCTCGGGGGTCCAACGGAGCCGGTTCACGTACCGGATGTCGAAGGGCTGGCGGCGGGCCATCCGCTCCAGCGCCTCCGGCAGCGCCCCGAGGTGCTCGCGGATCTCGTCCGCGACCTTCGGGAGCGTTTCCGGATGGGGGTAATGGTGAGGAGGCAGCTGGTGCTCGATGCTGCCCTCCTCCGGGTGATGGAAGGAGGCGGTGAGATTGAAGATCGTCTTGCCCTGCTGGACCGCGGTGACCCGGCGCGTGGTGAAGGACCGCCCGTCGCGCACCCGCTCCACCTGGTACACGATCGGCACCCCGGGGATGCCGGGGCGCAGGAAGTACGCGTGCAGCGAGTGGACCGGCCGGTCGCTCTCGACAGTGCGGCCGGCGGCCACCAGCGCCTGGCCGGCGACCTGCCCGCCGAAGACGCGCTGGAGCGACTCCTGGGGGCTGGCGCCGCGGAAGATGTTGACCTCGATCTGCTCCAGATCGAGCAGGTCGACCAGTCTCTCGGCGGGGTTCGTCATCAGAGGATCTCCACGGTCGGTGGTCGGGTCGGCGGGACGCGGGTGCCGGTCAGAGCGCGCCGAGCTCGCCCACCGAGGTGACCCGGATGACGGCCCGGCCCTCCTCGTCGGAAGCCGCGAGGTCGACCTCGGCACTGATGCCCCAGCCATGGTCCCCGTTGGGGTCGGCGAAGGTCTGCCGGACGCGCCACAGGCCGTGCGCCGGGTCCTCCTCGATCTGCAGCAGCTTCGGTCCGCGCGCGTCGGGGCCGGTGCCCAGGTCGTCGTACTCGTCCCAGTACCCGTCCATGGCGTCGCCCCAGGCGTCGGCGTCCCAGCCCGACTCGGCGTCCAGCTCGCCCAGCACGTTGACGTGGTCCAGGGCGGCCAGCTCCACGCGGCGGAACATGGCGTTGCGGACCAGGACGCGGAAGGCCCGCGAGTTGGCTGTGACCGGCTTGACCTGGTCGGCCTTCTCCTGAGCCTGCTCCGCCGTCTCCACCTCCGGGTTCGCCAGCTGCTCCCACTCGTCCAACAGGCTGGAGTCGACCTGGCGGACCAGCTCGCCGAGCCACTCGATCAGGTCCTGGAGGTCCTCGGACTTGAGGTCGTCGGGGATGGTGTGGTCCAGCGCCTTGAACGCGCTCGCCAGATAGCGCAGCACGATGCCCTCGGTGCGGGCCAGCTCGTAGTACGAGGTGAACTCGGTGAAGGTCATCGCGCGTTCGTACATGTCGCGGATGATCGACTTCGGGGAGACCGGGTGGTCGCGCACCCACGGGTGGCTCTTGGCGTACACGTCGTAGGCGTGGAAGAGCAGCTCTTCGAGGGGCTTGGGATAGGTGACGTCCTGGAGACGCTCCATCCGCTCCTCGTACTCGATCCCGTCGGCCTTCATCTGGCCGACCGCCATGCCGCGTTCCTTGTTCTGCTGGGCGGCCAGGATCTGGCGCGGGTCGTCCAGGGTCGACTCCACGACGGACACCATGTCCAGCGCGTAGGAGGGGGACTCCGGGTCCAGCAGGTCGAAGGAGGCCAGCGCGAAGGTGGACAGCGGCTGGTTGAGCGCGAAGTCCTGCTGGAGGTCGACGGTGAGCCGGATCGTGCGGCCCTCCGCGTCCGGGGTGTCGAGCTTCTCGACCACACCGCCGTCCAGCAGCGAGCGGTAGATCGCGATGGCCCGGCGGATGTGTCGGAGCTGGGCCTTGCGCGGCTCGTGGTTGTCCTCCAGGAGGTGGCGCATCGCCTGGAAGGCGTCGCCCGGCCGGGCGATGACCGACAGGAGCATGATGTTGGTGACCTTGAAGCGCGAGGTCAGCGGCTCCGGGTCGGCCGCGATCAGCTTTTCGAAGGTGGTGTCCGACCAGGCGACGAAGCCCTCGGGAGCCTTCTTGCGGACCACCTTGCGGCGCTTCTTCGGGTCGTCGCCCGCCTTCGCGAGGGCCTTCTCGTTCTCGATGACGTGCTCGGGCGCCTGGGCGACCACATAACCAGCCGTGTCGAAACCGGCCCGGCCGGCGCGGCCGGCGATCTGGTGGAACTCGCGGGCGCGCAGTGTGCGGACCCGGTTGCCGTCGTACTTGGTGAGCGCGGTGAACAGCACCGTGCGGATCGGGACGTTCACACCGACACCGAGGGTGTCGGTGCCACAGATCACCTTCAGCAGGCCGGCCTGGGCCAGCTTCTCCACCAGGCGCCGGTACTTGGGCAGCATGCCGGCGTGGTGCACGCCGATGCCGTGACGGACGTAGCGGGAGAGGTTCTGCCCGAACTTGGTGGTGAAGCGGAAGTTTCCGATCAGGTCCTGGATCTTGTCCTTCTCCTCGCGGGTGCACATGTTGATGCTCATGAGCGACTGCGCCCGCTCGACCGCCTGGGCCTGGGTGAAGTGCACGATGTAGACGGGAGCCTGCCGGGTCTCCAGCAGCTCGGTGATCGTGTCGGTGATCGGCGTGGTGACGTACTCGTACGACAGCGGGACGGGCCGGGTCGCGGAGCGGACCACCGAGGTGGGCCGGCCGGTGCGCCGGGTCAGGTCCTCCTCGAACCGCTTCATGTCGCCGAGGGTCGCGGACATCAGCACGAACTGTGCCTGCGGCAGCTCCAGCAGCGGGATCTGCCACGCCCAGCCGCGGTCCGGTTCGGCGTAGAAGTGGAACTCGTCCATCACGACCTGGCCGATGTCGGCGTGCTTGCCGTCGCGCAGGGCGATGGAGGCCAGCACCTCGGCGGTGCAGCAGATCACCGGGGCGTCCGCGTTCACCGAGGCGTCGCCGGTCAGCATGCCGACGTTCTCGGTGCCGAAGAGCTTGCACAGGTCGAAGAACTTCTCCGACACCAGCGCCTTGATCGGCGCGGTGTAGAAGGTGACCTTGTCCTGGGCGAGGGCCGTGAAGTGCGCGCCCGCGGCGACGAGGCTCTTGCCGGAGCCGGTCGGGGTGGACAGGATCACGTTCGCCCCGGAGACGACCTCGATCAGCGCCTCCTCCTGAGCCGGGTACAGGGTGATGCCCTGGTCCTCCGCCCACGAGGAGAAAGCCTCGAAGAGGGCGTCGGGGTCGGCGTTCGGCGGGAGCTGATCAATGAGGGTCACACCCCCCATCTTGCCTGGCTTCCCCCCGGATGAGGGAACCGGCGGACGGAATGAAGATCATCGACGGTACGCTGTGCCGTCGATGCGGCCCGAACGAACCAGTCGAAGGGGCCCGAACACCACACCACCGGGGCGGGGAAACGACCATGATGGGTCCGGCGCACTCACTGTCCGGGGCAGCGGCCTGGCTGGGGGTGGGCGCCGCGACCGCGGCCGCGGGGCACCCCATGCCGTGGCCGGTCCTCGTCGTCGGCGCACTGATCTGCGCGGGAGCGGCACTCGCCCCCGACCTCGACCACAAGTCGGCGACGATCTCGCGTGCCTTCGGCCCGCTGTCACGCGGCCTGTGCGAGGTGGTCGACAAGATCTCCTACGCCGTCTACAAGGCAACCCGCTCCAAGAAGGACGCCCGCCGCACCGGCGGCCACCGCACCCTGACGCACACCTGGCTCTGGGCCGTCCTGATCGGCGGCGGCGCCTCCGTGCTCGCCGTCACCGCCGACCGCTGGGGCGTGCTCGCGCTGCTCTTCGTCCACCTGGTACTCGCGGTCGAAGGCCTGCTGTGGCGGGCCGCCCGGATGTCCAGCGACGTCCTGGTCTGGCTGCTCGGCGCCACCAGCGCGTGGATCCTGGCCGGGGTCCTCGACCAGCCGGGCAACGGGGCGAACTGGCTGTTCACCGGTACCGGCCAGGAGTACCTCTGGCTCGGCCTGCCGATCGTGCTCGGGGCCCTGGTCCACGACATCGGCGACGCGCTGACCGTGTCCGGCTGCCCGGTCCTGTGGCCCCTTCCGATCGCGGGCAAGCGCTGGTACGCGCTCGGCCCGCCGAAGGCGATCCGCTTCCGGGCCGGCAGCTGGGTGGAGCTCAAGGTCCTGATGCCGGTGTTCGTCCTGCTGGGCGGCTTCGGCGGAGCCTCGGCCCTCGGCTTCATCTAGTGCGGCGCCGGCCCGGGTGGCCGCCGTCGTGACACCACGACGGCGGCCACCGGCCTGCGTCAGGAGCTCGTGAGGATGACGAGCTGCCGGGTCGCCCGGGTCATCGCGACGTAGCGGTCGACCGCCCCTTCCACGCCCTCGCCGAACGTCTCCGGGTCGACGAGGACGACCAGGTCGAACTCGAGCCCCTTCGACAAGGTCGGCGTCAGCGACCGGACGCGGGACGTCGCCCGGAACCCGGGAGCACCGATGACGCAGGCGATCCCTTCGGCATGGGCGGCGAGCCAGGTGTCGAGGACCGAGTCCAGGTCCGAAACGGATCCGCGGACGACGGGAACGCCACTGCTGCGGATGGAGGTCGGCACGTTGGCGTCCGGGAGCACGGATCGGATGACCGGCTCGGCCTCCGCCATGACCTCCTCCGGCGTCCGGTAGTTGATGCTCAGGGAAGCCAGGTCGATCCGGTCCAGCCCGATCCGCTCGAGCCGCTCCTGCCACGACTCCGTGAACCCGTCCCTCGCCTGGGCCCGGTCCCCGACGATCGTGAAGCTCCGGGACGGGCAGCGGAGCAGCAGCATCTGCCACTCCGCGTCCGTCAGTTCCTGCGCCTCGTCCACGACGATGTGCGCGAACGGACCGGCCAGCAGGTCCCGGTCGGTACCGGGCAGCGCGGTCTCGTCGATCAGGCTGTCCTGCAGGTCCTTGCCGCGCAGCATCGTCACCGCGCCCTCGCCATCGGCGTCGGCTTCGAGGACGCTGTCGATGACGTTGGCCAGGCGCGCGCGTTCGGCGGCGACGGCGGCCTCGTGGCGGCGCTTGCGCTTCGACGCCTCCGGGTCGCCGAGCCGCTGCCGCGCGGCGTCCAGGAGGGGCAGGTCCGACACCGTCCAGGCGTGGGCGTCCGCGCGCTGCAGCTTCGCGACGTCATCGGGCCCCAGCCAGGGAGCGCACTTGCGCAGGTAGGCGGGTACGGACCACAGGTCGCCGACGAGGTCGGTCGCCTCGAGCATCGGCCACGCGTTGTTGAGCGTCGTGACCAGCTCCCTGTTCTGCCGAAGGGACCTGTGGAACAGCTGGGGGGAGACCTCGTCGCCGTCGTGCTTGTCCAGCAGGATCGTGGCCAGCTCCTCCCAGATCAGGTCGCGCGCCTCATTGTGCGGAGTGCCCGGTTCCGGTGCTTCGAACGCCGCGGCCCAATCCTCGGGGCTCAGCCAGATGTCGGACCAGTGGGTCTCGACCCACATCCCCTTGGCGGGCGGCTCCTCGTAGAGGGCGACGGCCGGTTCGACCGCCTTCACCATGTCCGCGGACGACTTCAGGCGGGCCACGTCCGGGTCTATCTCGACGGGTGCGCCGGCGCCCTCGTCGACGAGGTCTCGCACGGTGCAGGTCTGCACGCCCTCCTCGCCGAGGCTGGGCAGGACGTCGGCGACGTAGTCCAGGTAGGGCCGATGCGGACCGACGAACAGCACGCCGCCGCGACGGTGACCGAGGCGGGGGTCGGAGTAGAGGAGGTGCGCCGTGCGGTGCAGCGCGACGACGGTCTTGCCCGTACCCGGGCCGCCGTCGACGACGAGGGCGCCGCGGGATCCGGCCCGGATGATGGCGTCCTGGTCGGCCTGGATGGTGCCGAGCACGTCGCGCATCCGGGACGAGCGGTTGCCGCCCAGGCTCGCGATGAACGCGGACTGGTCGTCGAGCGCGGCGTGCCCTTCGAGCCCGTCGGCGTTGAACACCTCGTCCCAGTAGTCGGTGATTCGGCCGTGCGTCCAGCGGTACCTGCGGCGGCTCGTCAGACCCATCGGGTTGGCGTGGGTCGCCGCGAAGAACGGCTCGGCCGCGGGCGAGCGCCAGTCGAGCAGCAACCGGCGTCCCGTGCTGTCGGTCAGGCCGAGCCGTCCGATGTACACGGGCTCGGGGCTGTCCGTGTCGACGATGCGTCCGAGGCAGAGGTCCAGGCCGAAGCGGCGCAAGGCGCGCAGGCGACCGGTGAGCCGGTGGATCTCCGTGTCCCGGTCCATCGCCTCCCGGCCGATGCCGCCCGGCGCCCGGCGCGCGGCGTCGAGACGGTCGGACACCTCGGCAATCGACTGCTCCAGGCTCTCGGCGATGGCTGCGAAGTGCTGCTCGTCGCCCTTGATCAGCGTGGGGTCGGCCTTGGGCGAGAGGTGATCGGGAAGGTCGAACGCGCTGGTGGTACGGGTCGAAGCTCGCACTGAGTGAATCTCCCATGTCCGCAGGATCTGGCTTAGGCCGCTGATTCTGCGTCATGATCAGGGCCTTGCCGCAAGCCCCCCACTGCGCTATAAGTTGAGAGTGGCAAGGAGCGGGTTTCCCCCTTGCCCACTCTCCAAGCGCACTCACCCGTGCCAGGACCGCCACAGTGCCGCGTACGCGCCGTCGGCCGCCACCAGCTCGTCGTGCGAGCCGAGTTCGCTGATCCGACCACCCTCGACCACCGCGATCACGTCCGCGTCGTGCGCGGTGTGCAGTCGGTGGGCGATGGCGATGACCGTACGGCCGTCCAGCACCCGCGCCAGCGAACGCTCCAAGTGCCGGGCCGCGCGCGGGTCCAGCAGCGATGTCGCCTCGTCCAGCACCAGGGTGTGCGGGTCCGCCAGCACCAGCCGGGCCAGCGCGATCTGCTGTGCCTGCGCCGGAGTCAGCGCCGTGCCGCCGGAGCCCACCTCGGTGTCCAGGCCGGCCTCCAGGGCCCGGGCCCAGCCGTCCGCGTCCACCGCGCCCAGAGCCGCCCACAACTCGGCGTCCCCGGCGCCCGTCCGCGCGAGGCGGAGGTTGTCCCGCAGCGAGCCGACGAACACGTGGTGCTCCTGGTTGACCAGCGCCACGTGCTCGCGCACCCGCTCCGCGGGCATCCGCGCCAGTCGCGCCCCGCCGAGCGTGACCTCGCCGGTCCGGGGCGCGTAGATGCCCGCGAGCAGCCGCCCCAGGGTGGACTTGCCCGCGCCCGAAGGGCCGACGAGCGCCATCCGGGTGCCCGGCGGCACGGCCATCGACACCTCGTGCAGGACGTCCACGCCCTCCCGGTAGCCGAAGTGGACCGAGTCTGCCCGTACCTCCCGGCCCTCGGGCGCCACCGTCGCGTCGCCCGCGTCCGGCTCGATCTCCCGTACGCCCACCAGCCGGCCCAGCGAGACCTGAGCCACCTGCAGTTCGTCGTACCAGCGCAGGATCAGCCCGATCGGGTCGACCATCATCTGCGCCAGCAGTGCGCCCGTGGTCAGCTGCCCCACCGACATCCAGCCCCGCAGCACGCAGTAGCCGCCGATCATCAGCACCGAGCCGAGGATCGTCACGAACGTCACGTTCACGACGGGGAACAGGACCGTCCGCAGGAAGAGCGTGTACCGCTCCCACGCGACCCACTGCGAGATCCGCCGTTCCGACCGCGCGATCCGCTCCGGCCCGAGGCGGTGCGCCTCGACCGTGCGGCCCGCGTCCACCGTCTCCGTCAGCGCGGCGGCGACCGCCGCGTAACCGGCGGCCTCCGAGCGGTACGCCGAAGGCGCCCGCTTGAAGTACCAGCGGCAGCCGATCACCAGCACCGGCAAGGCCACCAGCGAGGCCAAGGCCAGCGGCGGCGCGGTGACCGCGAGCGCCCCGAACAGCAGCGACACCCACACCACGCCGATGGCCAGTTGGGGCACGGCCTCCCGCATGGCGTTGGCCAGCCGGTCGATGTCGGTGGTGATGCGCGACAGCAGGTCCCCGGTACCGGCCCGCTCCAGCACGCCCGGCGGCAGGCCCACCGACCGCACGAGGAAGTCCTCGCGCAGATCGGCCAGCATCTCCTCGC
Source organism: Streptomyces sp. NPDC059874 (assembly GCF_042731135.1). NCBI lineage: Bacteria > Bacillati > Actinomycetota > Actinomycetes > Kitasatosporales > Streptomycetaceae > Streptomyces > Streptomyces sp. NPDC059874. The sequence continues at coordinate 49,134 of NZ_JBHWJY010000038.1, read as the reverse complement.
CGAGCATCGCCCCGCGCAGCCGTACCAGCCGGACGAAGAACGACTGGATGGCGAGAGCCAGCGCGAACAGCAGGGCCACGCGCCCCAGATGGAGATCGCGCGCCCCCGCCGCGAGGTCGTCCACGACCCGGCCCAGCAGGTACGGGCCGACCATGGAGGCGATCACCGCGACCGCGTTGACGCCCACCAGCGCCAGGAAGGCACGCCGGTGGCGTCGGAACAGGCCGCGCACATAGCCCCGTACGGTCGCCGACGTGCCCACGGGCAGGGTCGCGGCCGTCTCGGGGGCCGCCGGGTCGTACTCCGGCGGCGCCACGCCGATCATGCGGATTCCTCGATCTCTGTGAGTTGTTCTTCCAGATCCGTCAGGCGGAGCGTGGCGAGCCGCTGCTCCTCTTCCGTCTCGCGGGTGACGACCGCCCGGTAGAGCGGTTCGGCGCCCAGCAGTTCGCGATGGGTGCCGACCGCCGCCACCGTGCCCCCGTCGATCAGGACCACCCGGTCGGCGCGGTCCAGCAGCAGTGGTGAGGACGCCAGCACCACCGTGGTCCGGCCGGCGCGCAGGGCGGCCACCCCTTCGGCGATCCGCGCCTCGGTGTGCGAGTCGACCGCCGAGGTCGGCTCGTCGAGGACCAGCACCTCCGGGTCGGTGACCAGGGACCGGGCCAGCGCGAGTCGCTGTCGCTGCCCACCGGACAGCGACCGGCCGCGCTCGGTGATCCGCGCGTCCATCGGGTCGTCCACCCCGTCCGGCGCCGCCTGCAGCAGAGCGTCCAGCACGTCCGCGCACCGGGCGGCCGCCAGCGCGTCGCCGGAGTCCACCGCCCCGGAGGCCGGTACGTCGAACAGTTCCCGCAGCGTCCCGGACAGCAGCACCGGATCCTTGTCCTGTACGAGGACCAGCCGGCGCGCGTCGTCCAGTACGAGTTCGTCCAGCGCGACCCCGCCCAGCAGCACCGAGGGCCCACCGGCCGCGTCGGCGGCCGGGTCCGTCGGATGGCCACCGAGGCGTTCCGCGAGCCGGCCCGCCAGGTCCGGGTCCCCGCACACCACGGCGGTGAACCGGCCCGCGGGGGCCAGCAACCCGGTCTGCGGGTCGTACAGGTCCCCGCCCGGAGCGGGCGGCTGCGGCGCCTCGGCGAGCGAGGTGCGCTCGGCGGCCTCGTGCCTGGTCAGCGAGAGCACCCGGGCGGCCCGCTTGGCGGAGGGGCGCGAGAAGGAGTACGCCATGGCGATCTCCTCGAAGTGGCGCAGCGGGTACAACATGGTCGCCACCGCGCTGAACGCCGCGACGAGTTCACCGACCGCGATGCGGCCGTCCAGGACGAGCGTGGCGCCGTACCAGACCACCGTGATCAGCAGCGCCCCCGGCAGCAGCACCTGGATCGCGGAGATCAGCGCCCACATCCGGGCACTGCGCACGGCGGCCTCGCGGACCTCCTGCGAGGCCTCGCGGTAGCGGCCGAGGAAGAGTTCCTCGCCGCCGATGCCGCGCAGGACGCGCAGGCCCGCGACGGTGTCGGAGGCCAGCTCGGTGGCCTTGCCCGCCTTCTCCCGCTGGATGTCGGCGCGCTTGGTGGCGCGCGGCAGCAACGGGAGCGAGGCCAGGGCGATCAGAGGCACGCCGACCGCGACGACCACGCCCAGCTCGGGCGCGTAGAACAACAGGCCGACACAGACGAGGACGATCGCGAAGACGGCCGCGAGGAATCGGGAGACCGCCTCGACGAACCAGCCGATCTTCTCCACGTCGCCGGTGGACACCGCGACCACCTCGCCCGCCGCGACCCGGCGGGTCAGGGCGGAGCCGAGCTCGGCGGTCTTGCGCGCGAGCAGCTGCTGCACGCGTGCGGCGGCGGTGATCCAGTTGGTGACGGCCGTGCGGTGCAGCATGGCGTCACCCAGCGCGATGGCGACGCCGATCAGGACGAGCAGCGCGCCGACGAGCAGCAGCCGGCCGGAGTCGCGCTCGACCACCGCGTCGACGCCCAGGCCCACCGCGTACGGCAGCCCGGCGATGCCCGAGAAGTGCAGCATCCCCCAGGCCAGGCTCTTGAACTGGCCGCCGAGTTGACCGCGCCCCAGCCAGAGCAGGAAACGGGGGCCGGAGCGAGCGTCGGGTACCCCGGGATCCGGATACGGAAGATCGCTGATCTGCATGACGCCCCATGACTGGTCGAGTGGTCCAAACCGTGCAAGGTTCGCCTTCCGGATCCGCGCCGGGCAATCGATTTTCCGTGGGCATCGGCCTTCCACGAAGAGGTTTGCGGACTCGGGGGGCCGCGTAGCACCTGGTCAGGAGGGTCGCGCACACCGGCGCTCACGGTCGGGTGGCGCGCTCCAGTTCGAGCAGGGCCGAGTGGTAGCCCCGGCCCGTCGCCCGGTCCATGCCCACCTCGCACATCCTGTTCGCCGACAGGTGCGCGTCGAAGTCCCGCGCCGTCACCTCCGCCGCCTCGCGAGCCGTCGCCGAGGCCGTCAGCTCCGGATGCAGCATGCCCCGGTCGCCGGCGAAGGCGCAGCAGCCCGCGTCGTCCGGGACCACCACCTCGTCCGCGCAGGCCTCGGCGACCGCCCGCAGGTGCGCCTCGTCGCCCAAGTGCCGCATCGAGCAGGTGGGGTGGAGCACCGCCGAGCCGACCGTGCCCCGGATCTCCAGGTGCGGCAGCAGCTCGTCCGCCGCCCACACGATCGAGTCGATGATCCGCAACTCGGCGTGCAGCGCCCGGTTGTCGTCCGTCAGGTAGGGCACCACCTCGTGCGCGATGCCCAGGGTGCAGGAGGAGGCGTCGACGACCAGTGGCAGCCGGCCTCCCGCCGTCCAACCCCAGGCCGCCTCCACGATCCGGTTGGCCATCACCCGGTTGCCGGACTCGTAGCCCTTGGAGTGCCAGATGGTCGCGCAGCACGTGCCGTTCACGTCGCGGGGAATCCACACCGGCTTCCCGGCCCGCTCCGAAACGGCCACCACCGCCTCCGGCAGGGAGGGGCCGGGCCGGCCCTCGGGCCCGCCGAAGACGCGGTTGACGCAAGCCGGGTAGTACACGGCAGAGGCGCCCACCCGCCGCGTCGGCGGCAGTTTCCGTGCGGCCGCCCCGGGGATCCGCGGCAGCCACTGCGGAACGAGGTCCGGGCGCACGGCCTTGCGCGCGGCTCCCGTCACCGCCGTGAGCAGCCCGTCCCCGACCCGGTCCGTGATCGTGGCGGCGGCGGCCACGGCCAGTCGGGCGGCGGCCTCGACGGCCTTGAACCGGCGTGCGACGAGCGCGGCGGCCGCCTCCTCGCGCGGACTGTGCCGGCGGTGGCGGAAGTCCTTCATCAGCGCGCCGGTGTCGATGCCGACCGGGCAGGCGAGCTTGCAGGTGGAGTCGCCCGCGCAGGTGTCCACCGCGTCGTAGCCGTAGGAGCCCAGCAGCCCGTCCAGCACGGGGGAGCCCGGCTGCTGGCGCGTCATCTCGCGGCGCAGCACGATCCGCTGGCGCGGAGTGGTCGTCAGGTCCTCGCTGGGGCAGGTCGGTTCGCAGAAACCGCACTCGATGCACGGGTCGGCCACCGCCTCCACCCGCGGAATCGTCTTCAGGCCGCGCAGATGGGCCTGAGGGTCGCGGTCGAGGAGGATGCGCGGGGCGAGCACCCCGTCCGGGTCGACGACCCGCTTGGTGCGCCACATCAGCTCGGTGGCCCGCGGGCCCCACTCCAGTTCCAGGAACGGCGCCATGTTGCGGCCGGTGGAGTGCTCGGCCTTCAGGGAGCCGTCGAACCGCTCCACCGTGAGCCGGCAGAAGGCGTCCATGAAGGCCCCGTACCGCTCCACGTCGGCCGGGTCGGAGGCGTCAAAGGCGAGGAGGAAGTGCAGGTTGCCGTGGGCCGCGTGACCGGCGACGGCGGCGTCGAAGCCGTGCTCCGCCTGGAGTTCGAGCAGCGCATCGCAGGCCTCCGCCAGCCGGGACGGCGGTACCGCGAAGTCCTCGGTGATCAGGGTGGTGCCGGAGGGGCGGGCCCCGCCGACGGCGGTGACGAAGGCCTTGCGGGCCTTCCAGTAGCCGTTGATGGTGTGCGCGTCCCGGGTGAAGGCGTTGGTGACCGAGGCCGCCGGCGCCACCAGGTCCAGCCCGGACAGCACTTGGGCCGCGCGCCGCTCACAGGCGGCCCGCCCCTCCTCGTCCGGGGCCCGGAACTCCACGAGCAGGGCGGTGGTGTCCTTGGGCAGACCGGCCCAGTCGGCGGGTACGCCCTCGACGCTGACCGAGGCGCGCAGGGTGTTGCCGTCCATCAGCTCGACGGCGATGGCGCCCGCCTCGTTGAAGAGCGGCACGGCCGCGGCCGCCGCGGGCAGCGACGGGAAGAACAGCAGGGCGGAGCAGAGTGCGCGGTCGAGGGGGAGGGTGTCGAAGACGACCTCGGAGATGAATCCCAGGGTGCCCTCCGAACCGACCATCAGACCGCGCAGGATCTCCACGGGGGTGTTGCCGTCGAGGTAGGCGTCGAGGCGGTAGCCGGTGGTGTTCTTGATCTCGTACTTGGCGCGGATCCGGGCGACGAGGGCGGCGTCGGCCTCGATCTCCTTCTTGATCTCCATCAGCCCGCGGCACAGGGCCGGTTCGGCGCGCGCCAGCTCCTCGTCGGCGAGCGGGTCGGCCGTGTCCACGACGGTGCCGCCGGGCAGGACGAAGGTCAGGGAGGAGAGCGTGCGGTACGAGTTCCTCGTGGTGCCCGCGGTCATGCCGGACGCGTTGTTCGCGACGACCCCGCCGAGGGTGCAGGCGATGGCACTGGCCGGGTCGGGTCCGAGGATCCGGCCGTGCCGGGCAAGGGCGGCATTGGCCCGCACGACGGTGGTGCCGGGCTGGATCCGGGCCCTCCGGCCCCCGTCAAGGACTTCGATCCCGGCCCAGTGGCGGCGTACGTCCACCAGGATGTCCTCGCCCTGGGCCTGGCCGTTGAGCGAGGTCCCGGCGGCGCGGAAGACCACCTCGCGCTGTCTGCCGTGGGCGTAGGAGAGCACCGCGGAGACGTCGTCGATGTCCTCGGCGATCACCACGACCTGCGGTACGAAGCGGTAGGGGGAGGCGTCCGAGGCGTAGCGGATCAGGTCGGAGACCTTCCACAGCACCTTCTCGGCGCCCAGCAGCTCGATCAGCTCGGAGCGCAGCGGCTCCGGGGTGCCGCCCGACCGGTGCTCGGGGACCCGGTCGTGGGCGGGGCCGCCGATGCCGCGCGGGCGCATGGCCCCCGGCTTCGGTTCCAGCAGCGGCATGTGCGACCCCTCGCCTCGCTCGCGGCCGGCGCGGGTGTGGCCGGCCTGTTCAGCAGCGGCGCTCCGCCGGGGCGTCCGACAGGGCGTTCAGCAGGCCGCCGAGCACCTCGCGCTGGTCGGCGGTCAATGGAGCCAGGATCTCCTCTGCCGCGTCGGTTCGCGCGTTGCGCAGACGGCGCAGCGTGGCGCGGCCGGTATCGGTGAGCTCGATCCTGATGACACGGCGGTTCACCGGGTCGGGCGCGCGGCGTACGCACTCGGCCGCCTCCAAGCCGTCCACGAGGGTGGTCACCGCGCGGGGGACCACCTCCAGGCGGGCGGCGAGGTCCGCCATCCGGGGCGGCTGCTCGTCCTCGTAGTGCGAGACGAGGCGCAGCAGTCGACTCTGGGCGGGAGTGATCCCGAGCGGCTCCATGTGGCGCTTCTGGATCCGGTGGAGCCTGCGCGTCAGGCGGAGGAGCTGCTCGGCGAGGAGGCGATCTGTGTCGGAGGCGGAGCTCATGCCGGGAACAATATCAGGACGCCGTTCATTGTGAGTATAGGTAACAATCACCTATGCTCCAATGGCCCCGGGTCTACGAAGACCCGGACTCCCGACCCCCGAGAGGGTGCCCATGCCGCACGACGAACCGAAGTGGACCCCATCGAAAGATCCCCTCGACCCGACCCGACCCGCCCCCGCCGAACAGCCGCGGGAGCTGCGCCGCATCGTGGGGCTCTTCCGGCCCTACCGCGGCCGGCTCGCCGTCGTCGGCCTGCTCGTCGGCGCCTCCTCGCTGGTCGGCGTCGCCTCGCCGTTCCTGCTCAAGGAGATCCTCGACGTCGCGATCCCGCAGGGCCGCACCGGGCTGCTCAGCCTGCTCGCGCTCGGCATGATCCTGACCGCCGTCGTCACCAGCGTCTTCGGCGTGCTCCAGACCCTGATCTCCACCACGGTCGGTCAGCGCGTCATGCACGACCTGCGCACCGCCGTCTACGCCCAGCTCCAGCGGATGCCGCTGGCCTTCTTCACCCGGACGCGCACCGGCGAGGTGCAGTCCCGGATCGCCAATGACATCGGCGGCATGCAAGCCACCGTCACCTCCACCGCGACTTCGCTCGTCTCGAACCTGACGGCCGTCATCGCCACCGTCGTCGCCATGCTCGCCCTCGACTGGCGGCTCACCCTCGTCTCGCTGCTCCTGCTCCCCGTCTTCGTGTGGATCAGCCGCCGCGTCGGCCGCGAGCGCAAGCGGATCACCACGCAGCGCCAGCGGCAGATGGCCGCCATGGCCGCGACGGTCACCGAGTCGCTGTCGGTGAGCGGCATCCTGCTCGGCCGCACGATGGGCCGCTCCGAATCGCTCACGGCCGCCTTCGCCGAGGAGTCCGAGAAGCTCGTCGGCCTCGAAGTGCGCTCCAGCATGGCCGGGCGTTGGCGGATGTCCACCATCGGCATCGTCATGGCCGCCATGCCCGCGCTCATCTACTGGGCGGCCGGCATAGCCCTGCAGACGGGCGCCCCCTCGCTCTCCGTCGGCACCCTCGTCGCCTTCGTCACCCTCCAGCAGGGCCTCTTCCGGCCCGCCGTGAGCCTGCTGTCGACCGGAGTGCAGATACAGACCTCGCTCGCCCTGTTCGCCCGCATCTTCGAGTACCTCGACCTGCCGGTGGACATCACCGAGCGCGAGGGCGCGGTGCGCATCGACCGGGCCAAGGGCGAGGTCACGTTGGAGGGCGTGGACTTCGAGTACGACGCCAAGAGCGGGCCGACCCTCTCCGGCATCGACATCACGGTCCCGGCCGGCGGCTCCCTGGCCGTGGTCGGCCCCACCGGCTCCGGGAAGAGCACGCTCAGCTACCTGGTGCCCCGGCTCTACGACGTCACGGGCGGCCGGGTCGCCCTCGACGGGGTGGACGTGCGCGACCTCGACTTCGACTCGCTGGCCCGCTCCATCGGCGTGGTCTCCCAGGAGACCTACCTCTTCCACGCCTCGGTCGCGGACAACCTGCGCTTCGCCAAGCCGGACGCCACGGACGAGGAGATCGAGGAGGCGGCGCGCGCGGCCCAGATCCACGACCACATCGAGTCCCTGCCCGACGGGTACGCGACCCTGGTCGGCGAGCGCGGCTACCGGTTCTCCGGCGGGGAGAAGCAGCGGCTCGCCATCGCCCGTACCATCCTGCGGGACCCGCCGGTGCTGATCCTCGACGAGGCCACCAGCGCCCTGGACACCCGCACGGAGCACGCCGTCCAGCAGGCCATCGACAACCTGTCCGCGGGCCGCACCACCATCACCATCGCCCACCGGCTCTCCACCGTGCGCGACGCCGACCAGATCGTGGTCCTGGACAAGGGCCGGATCGCCGAGCGCGGTACGCACGAGGAGCTGCTCAAGGCGGACGGCCGGTACGCGGCCCTGGTCCGCCGGGACCGGGACCTCACCCAGTTGGCCCCGGTGCGCGTGTGATCGTATGACCGGCGCACCGGCTGGGTGCCGGGAATGTCGCGCTCGGCGCGTTAGCGTTCCCGCATGCGTCATGAGTACCTGCCGCCGCAGCGCCGTTCCCGGCTCACCCGCCGGGGTCGGCTGGCGCTCTTCCTCACCGCACTGCTCACGATCGGCGCGGTGGTCCTGATCCCGATGTTCCGGGGCGAACCGGTGCCGGAAACCCCGCGCCGGCTGGTGATCCCCGAGGGCTGGCGGGCCCCGCAGGTCTACGCCGCCGTGGACCGCGAACTTCGGCTTCCGGCGGGCTCCACCAAGGCGGCGGTGGCCACGGCGGGCCTGCCCCTGCCGGCGGAGGCCAAGGGCAATCCGGAGGGCTACCTCTTCCCGGCCACCTATCCGGTGACCTCGAAGACCACCCCGGCCGCGCTCCTCGCGCACATGGTGAGCACGGCGAACGAGAAGCTCGCCACCCGGGCCGTCGCGGACGGCGGCAAGGCCCACGGCATGACCCCGTACCAGACGGCCACGCTGGCCAGCATCATCGAAGCGGAGGCCGATGGCCGCGCCGACATGGGCAAGGTGGCCAGGGTGGTGCACAACCGGCTGGCGAAGTCGATGCCGCTCCAGATGGACTCCACCATCAACTACGCGCTGAACCGCAGCACGGTGGACACCAAGCTGAGCGAGACGCGCATCGACAGCCCCTTCAACACGTACGAACGACAGGGACTGCCACCCACGCCCATCGACAGCCCCGGGCTGGCGGCCATGGCGGCCGCGGTCGCCCCGACGCCCGGCGACTGGCTGTTCTTCGTCACCGTGAAACCGGGGGACACCCGCTTCTCGGCGACGTACGACGAACACAAGAAGCACGTGGCGGAGTTCAACCGGCTGCGCGCCAAGGCGGGCCCCGCCGCCGGGAAATGAGGGGCGGCGGACTCCACGACGGTTCTAAGATCGGCGGCCTGCCGAGTACGTGGACCGAGGGGGCGAACCGTGAAATGGCCATGGAGAGCGAAGACGAGGGCTGAAGCGAAGGCCGGAGCGGACGCGGAAGCGGGCGCGGGAACGACGGACGGGCCCGCGGCCGAGGAGGACTCGTTCGGGAAGCTCATTCGGGAGCGCAGGGACGCGGCCGAAAAGGCCGCCGCGGCCGCCGAACGGGAAGGGCGCCGGCGGATGGTCGAGCGGTGGGGCGACCGCGTGGTCGACTGGCAGGACTGGCTGGCCCGTTCCCCCACCGGAGTGGACCTGCTGCACTGGTGGTTCGACGAGGCCGAACTGACCTCCCTGGTCGGCGAGGAGCGGTACGTGGAACGGCTGGGAGAACTGCTCTCGCAGGCTTCGGCGCGCGACATCGCGGCGATGGGGCTCGGCTGCACCCGGCGCGTCGACCGGGCCTGCCGTTTCGCCGATATCTGCAGCCAGGATCCGCCGCCGGGCGAGAAGCTCGCGAACTATCGGCACGGGGGGATACCCGGGGCGTGCAGCAGCTTCATCGACTGCTTTTCCAAGCACGAGATCGACGTGACCTTCGCCGACGGCGACGAGCACCGATCGGTGCTCCTGTTCCGCGACCATCCGGGCGAAGCCCGGCTCTGGGTGGACGGCGTGCGCGTGGGGGAGGGCGAATGGCTGGACAAGGGCGGTTTCTGGGAGGACGAGCGCTTCTTCACCATCCGGATCGAGGGCCCCAAGGACCACCCGGAGCAGGGACTCGGCCCCATCGGCAACCAGCTCTACAACATCGTCTCGCTCCTGATCCACGACGCGCGGCGGGGCACCACGCGAAAACTCGTCCCGGAGGCCACCGAGAGCTGGACCGATCCCGTTCTGGACGTGCGGGACGGGGAGGGTTGGGTGTACCCGACCAGGGAGGCCCGCGCGGCCGGTGGCACCCCGGACCGGGTGTTCCCCATCGATGAACCGGAGGCCGATTGAGGGGCGGCGGCGCGGCGCTCAGGCCACCGGGACCGGGACCGGGTCGAAGGCCCGTTCGCGGGTCAGCAGCCGGCGGATCTCGCGGACCGCGGCGCCGCCCGCGCGGTTGGCGCCGATGGTGGACGCCGAGGGGCCGTAGCCGACCAGGTGGACCCGCTCGTCGCGGACGGCCCTGGTCCCCTCGACACGGATGCCGCCGCCCGGCTCGCGCAGGCGCAGCGGCGCCAGGTGGTCGACGGCCGCGCGGAATCCGGTGGCCCACAGGATGACGTCGGCGTCCACCCGGCTCCCGTCCGCCCAGGCGGCGCCCGTGGCGGTGATGCGCTCGAACATCGGGCGCCGCTCCAGCACCCCCGAGTCCAGCCCGGCCCGGACCACCTCGTTCAGCGGGAGTCCCGTCACGCTGACCACGCTCTGCGGCGGCAGCCCCTGTCGGACCCGCTCGTCGACGAGGGCCACCGCCGCCCGGCCCTCGGCCTCGCCGAAGCTCCCCTCGCGGAAGACCGGGGGCCGTCGGGTCACCCAGGTGGTCTCCGCCGCCACTTCGGCGATCTCCAGCAGGTGCTGCACCGCGGAGGTGCCGCCGCCCACGACGATCACCCGCGCCCCGGCGAACTCCCGCGGCCCCGGGTAGTTCGCCGTGTGCAGTTGGCGGCCGCGGAAACTCTCCTGGCCCGAGTAGCGCGGCCAGAACGGCCGGTCCCAGGTCCCGGTGGCGTTGATCAGGGCCCGGGGCGACCAGATGCCGTCCGAGGACTCCACCCGCAGCCGGCCGCCGTCCCCCACGCGTACCGCCGAGACGTCCACGGGACGCCGTACGCGCAGGTCGAAGCGGTCCTCGTAGGCGGCGAAGTACTCCGCGATCACCTCCGATGAGGGCCGCCCGGCGTCCGCGCCCGTGAGTTCCATGCCGGGCAGGGCGTGCATCCCGTGGACTTTGCCGTAGGTGAGGGAGGGCCAGCGGAACTGCCAGGCCCCGCCCGGGCGGGGCGCGTGGTCCAGGACCACGTGCTCGATCCCCGTCCGGGCGAGGTGGTAGGCGCTGGACAGGCCCGCCTGCCCCGCGCCGATGACCACCACGTCCACGTCCCGCGAGATTTCGTTCACGGTTCTACCAACTCGCGAGGCGTGCGGGATCTTCCCGCGATCGTCGGGGCGCCTTCGGGGCGCCGTCGGGGCGCCTTCGGGGTGCCGTCAGGGCGTCGTCAGGGTCGCCAGCACCGGGGTCTTCGGCTGCAGGGTGAGTCCCGGGAAGACCCCGGCCCGTCCGGAGCCGCTGTCCAAGTGGAACCGCTGCGCCAGTACGGCCAGCACGAGCGCCGCCTCCACCAGCGCGAACCGCGCCCCCAGGCAGGCCCGGGGCCCGCCGCCGAAGGGGAACCAGGCGTGATCCGGGACGGCGTGCGGGGCGTCCGCGTCCCATCGCTCCGGGCGGAAGGCCTCCGGATCCGGGAACCAGCGCGGATCCCGGTGCATCGACCACGGGCTGACCCACACCGAGGTCCCTGCGGGCACCGGACGCCCGCCGATGCTCGTGTCCTGCGCGGCCACCGCCGAGATCAGCCAGATCGGCGGATAGATCCGCAGCGCCTCCTTGACCACCTGCCGGGTCCACGGCAGCCGCGCGTAGTCGTCGTACGTGGGCAGCCGCCCGCCGAGTACCCGGTCCAGCTCCTGCGTCAGCCGGGCCCGTGCCGCGGGCGCGCCCGACAGCAGCTGCCAGGCCCAGGTCAGCGTGGTCGAGGTGGTCTCGTGTCCGCCGATGTAGAGGGTGATCGACTCGTCGCGCAGCTCCTTGCGGGAGAGCGGGCCGCCGTGTTCGTCGCGGGCGGCGAGCAGCCGGCTCAGCAGGTCGTCCCGCTCCGCGCCGGCGCTCGACGCGGCCTCGTGCGCGCGTATGACGTGCTCGATCTCCCGGTCGAGGACCGCCACCGCCTGCCGCATCCGGCGCCGGCCGGGCGTGCGCACCCAGGGCGGCAGGAACAGCGTCACCCCCCGGAACTCGGCCCCCAGCTCGCGCTGCGCCGTGGCCATGGCGGCGCTGATGGGCGCCTCACGGCCGGCGGCGTCGCTGCCGAACAGGGTGCGCACCGCGATCCGTTGGGTGAGCCCGGCCATCTCCCGGTGCACGTCGATCTGGTCGCCCTCGTGCCAGGTCCCGGCCAGCGCGTCTGCGCACTCCACCATCGTGGCGGCGTACGAGCGTACTTGGCGCGGCCGTACGGCGGGCTGGACCAAGGCCCGTTTGCGCCGCCAGTCGTCCCCCTGGGCGACGACCACGCCCTCGCCCAGCAACTGGCGGAAGGCCCAGCCCAGTTCCGTCGGCCTGAAGGTGGACTCCACCGCCCCCAGCAGTTCGCCGACGTGCTCGGGCCGGGAGGCCAGCACGTTGCGCTGAGGGCCGAGCGCCCAGGGGACCCAGTCCCCGTGGTCGTCGCGCAGGGACTCGAAGAAGGCCAGCGGATCGCGGGCGAAGGCCGGCAGGTTGCCGAGCAGGGGCCAGCGGCGCGGCCCGCCGCTCGCGGTGTCGGGGGGCTGGGTGGCCGGGGACTGGGTCGAGGTCACGCGGGCATGGTGGCAGCCGTCCCCGCAGAGCACCAGAGTGCGGACCGCCCCGGCCGGGCGGCTCGTGCGGTCGGCGCGGGCCGGCCGATCGTGGTCCGGCCGGGCGGCTCGTGCGGGGTCAGGCGGCCCGCAGTGACGTCAGCCAGTCGTGCGCCGCGTCCGCGCTGAACTCGCCCTGCCCGCCCGGGAAGAGGAGCCCGGCGTCCGCGAAGGCCGGGTCGTGCGCGGTCTCCACCACGTACGGGATCGCCACGCATTCCATGCCGGCGGCGTGGGCGGCCCGTGCCCCCGGCGCCGCGTCCTCGACGACCACGCAGTCGGCGGGCCGCGCGCCCAGCCGCCGGGCCGCCTCCAGGAACACGTCCGGGGCGGGCTTGCCGTGGGCGACCTCCTCGGCGGAGACCACCAGGCTCAGCATCGCGTCCAGACCGGTGCCCGCCAACACGGCGTCGATCGCCTCGCGCGAGGAGCCGGAGGCCACCGCCATCGGAACGCCCTCGGAGTGCAGCCGCTCGACGAACTTGCGCATCTCCGGGAAGGTCTCGGTCTCGGTGCGGGCCAGCTCCAGGTAGGCGGCGTTCTGTTCGGCGAGCAGTTGCTCGACCGGCGCCTGGATCCCGTGGCGGTCCCGGAGGATCTCCAACGTCTCCAGGGTGCCGATTCCGATGAAGCGGGAGTGCTCCTCCCACGTGAAATCGGGGACCCCGTGCCGCTCCAAGGTGCGGCGCCCGGACTCGTAGTAGTTCGGCTCGCTGTCCACGAGGGTGCCGTCGAGATCGAATATGACGGAAATCATCCGCTGCGCCCGTCCTGCCGGTCGTGTCCTGTCTAGACCATCCTGTCAGGTTTTGCGGGCGGCCCGTCCCACCGACTCCACCAGCGGCAACAGCCGATGCGGGACCCGTTCGCGCAGGGCCACCTCGGTACGGGTGCGGACCACACCCGGGAGCCGGATCAGCCGCTGGATCACGTCCTCCAGATGCGCGTTGTCCCGGGCCGCCACCCGCGTCAGCAGGTCCCCGCCGCCGGTGATCGAAAAGGCCTCGATGATCTCGGGCACGGCCGCGAGGGCGTCACCGACGTCGTCCAGGTGCCCCTGCGTGACCTCGATGTGGACGAAGGCCAGCACCGGATGGCCCAACGCGGCGGGAGAGAGCACCGGACCCGTCCCCGTGATCACCCCGGTGCGTTCCAGCCGGTCCAGCCGGGCCTGGAGGGTGCCGCGCGCGACACCGAGGATCCGGGCGTACTCACGGACGCTGGTGCGCGGCTGCTCGATCAGCAGGCGCAGGATTCTCGTGTCGAGCTCGTCCACCGCCATGCCGTGACTGTACCAATGGCCCAGGTCAGCCGGATCCTTTGCCGCCACGGAGCTGCCCCGAGTGCAGTCGGGGCTGTCCCAGCTCGGCCGCGGCCGACGCCAGCACCAGCGCTGCGACCGGCAGCAGCAGCCGGCCCACGGTCCATTCGGCCCCTACCAGCAGTGCCCCGAGGAACCCGCCGGCGAACATGCCCAGTACCGACAGGCCGCGCAGCTCCCAGGCGGCGGTCCCGTATCCGAAGGCGCCGGCCTGGCCCATCGCCGATCCCCCGAAGAAGGCGGTCATGGACCGGGTGATCAGCGTCGTCGGCACACCCGGCAGGTGCGCCCGCATGATCGTGAGCGTGCGGATGCCCATGGCGAGCGACAGGACGGCCGTCACGACCAGGTGGCGGGCGGTCGGAGCCCCGTAGCGCGGCTCCAGGCCCCAGCCGATGCCGGCGGCGCTCAGGATCAGCACGGCCTCGACGGTGAGCCCGATGATGAACCAGCGCCGCCCCCGTGCCTCCGTCGCCGACTCCATCAGCGCCCCGCACAGCACCCCGAGGACGAAGGCGGCCAGCGAGACCCCGGAGGGCAGCGCCGGCAGTTCGCCCGCGCGAGCGGCCCCGAAGGCCAGGAACAGCACGTTGCCGGTCTGCATCGCCGTGAACACCGGCCCGAGCGCGAGCAGGCTCACCGCTTCCACCAGCCCCGTCGCCACCGTCAGTGCGATCATCAGTGCGGGCAGCCGCGACCCCTCGTCCATGACGCCCGACAGTGACACGCCCGCCGGGCCCCACCACGCCGACATGCCGGAAGACATAGGGTCCCGAGAATGAGCGACCTGTTGCTGGTGAGGCACGGAGAGACGGCCTGGAGCGCCGACGGGCGGCACACCGGACTCACCGACGTTCCGCTGACCGCGCGCGGCGTCGAGGAGGCCATCTCGCTGGCGCCCTTCTTCCAGGACCGCCGGCCGGCCCTGGTGCTGACCAGCCCGCTGCGCCGGGCCGTCGCCACGGCCGAGCTCGCCGGCCTCACCGACGGAGTCACCGACCCCGACCTGTACGAGTGGGACTACGGCGGCTACGAGGGCGTCACCACCGCGGAGATCCGGCGGACCGTCCCCGACTGGTCCCTGTGGACCCACGGCGTCCCGCCGGGCGACGCCACGCACCCGGGCGAGAACGCCACCCAGGTGGGCGCCCGCGCGGACCGCGCCCTGGCCCGCATCGCCCCCGTGCTCAGCGCGGACGAGGGCAACGTGGTGGTCGTCGCCCACGGGCACTTCCTGCGCGTCCTCACCGCCCGCTACCTGGGCCTGGACCCCGCCGAAGGGCGGCTGTTCCTGCTGCGCACCGGCACCGTCAGCATGCTCTCCACGGAACACGGCCTCCCGGTGATCGCGGGCTGGAACACCCACCCCTGACGGGCGGTACCCGCCTCGCGCGGCGCCGCAGGGTGCGTGACGATTCGTACATGGTCCACGACGGTGCGAGCGGTGGCGAAGCGGGGGACGGCGACGGCAACCCCGAACCAGGGCTCAAGGCGAACGCGATCGGTTTTCTCGACGCCCTGGTCATCGGCCTGAACTCGACCTCGCCCGCCTACTCCCTCGCCGCCGTCATCGGGCCGATCGTCGCCCTGGCCGGGATCTACGCGCCGGGCGTGATGCTGGCGTCCTTCGTGCCGATGCTGCTCATCGCCGCCGCCTTCTACTACCTCAACAAGGTCGACCAGGACTGCGGCACGACCTTCTCGTGGGTCACCCGGGCCATGGGGCCCTGGGCGGGCTGGCTCGGCGGCTGGGCCATCGCGATGACGGGCGTACTCGTCATCGGCTCCCTGGCCGACGTGGCCGTCCAATTCGGGCTGCTCGCCGCAGGGCTGGACAGCTGGGCCTCCAACGAGGCGATCCGTCAGGGGCTCGCCGTCGCGGTGATCCTCGTGATGACCCTGATCTGTGTCATCGGCACCGAGCTGTCCGCCCACCTGCAGGACGTCCTCATCCTCGCCCAGGTGTTCTTCCTCCTGGTCTTCGCGGTCGTGGCCATCTACCGCATCTACGCCGGCACCAGCACCCTCGACTCGATCGAACCGACCATCGACTGGCTCAACCCCTTCGGCGCGGGCGGCGCCGCGCTCACCGGCGGCCTGCTGCTGGGCGTGTTCATCTACTGGGGCTGGGAGTCGGCGGTCAACCTCACCGAGGAAGTCGAGAACTCCGCGACCGCGCCAGGCAAGGCCGGCATCTGGTCGACCGTCGTCCTGCTCGTGACCTACCTGTCCGTGGGCTTCGCGGTCGTCGGCTACGCCGGCACCGCCTTCCTCGCCGAGAACGCGGCCGAGGAGGAGGCCGTGTTCGCCGTACTCGCCCACGAGGTCATGGGCGGCTGGGACTGGGTGGTGCTCGCCGCCGTCTGCACCTCCGCGCTCGCCTCCACCCAGACCACGATCATCCCCGCCTCCCGCACCGCGCTGTCCATGGCCCGCCGGCACGCGCTGCCGCACCATCTCGCGCACATCCACCCGCGTTTCCTGACCCCGAACGTCAGCACCTGGTGGGTGGCGGCCATCGCCATCGGCTGGTACCTCGTCGTCAACCAGATCAGCGAGAACGCCCTCCTGGACTCGCTGACCGCGCTCTCCCTGCTCATCGCCTTCTACTACGCGCTCACCGGCCTGGCCTGCGCCATCTACTACCGCCGCCACCTGCTGGAGACCCCGCGCAACTTCCTGCTCATCGGCGCCGGCCCGGTGATCGGCGCCGGCCTGTTGATCTGGCTGCTCGTGGAGTCGGTCCACGACATGTCGAACCCGGAGAACTCCGCCGGCGGCGTCTCCTGGTTCGGTCTCGGCCCGCCGCTCGTCATCGGGATCGGCATCGCCGTAGTCGGCGTGCTCGTCATGTGCTATTGGCGGCTGCACGACGGCCGGTTCTGGCGGGAACGGCGGGGCGTGGCCGACCCGGACCTCGTCCACGGCCGGAAGAACTGAGGAGGCCTCATGTCCGTGGTCCTGGGGTACGACGAGTCGCCCGGCGCGGAGCGGGCCCTGCACGTGGCGCTGGAGGTGGCCACCGCCTTCGGGGAGCCCCTCGTCCTCGTCTACGGCGCGGCCGCCCCGGGCTCGACCGGCGAGGAGTACCGGGCCCACCGGGAGGCCGTCCGCCAGGCGGGCCGCGCCGCCCTCGCGCACGCCGTCGAGGCCGCCGACGAGGCCGGGGTCCCCTCGACGGTCGAGGTGGTCGACGAGAAACCGGCCCAGGCCCTGCTCGACGCGGCCGAGCGCCACCACGCGCGCGTCATCATCGTCGGCAGCTGGGGCGACAGCCCGATCCGGGGCGCCCTCCTGGGCTCCACCCCGCACAAGCTCCTGCACCTGTCACCGGTGCCGGTCCTGTGCGTGCCCACGGACGACGGCTGACCTCGTGTCTTGATTGATAGCAAAGAGTGAGATTCGGTAGCTTTGCGTGCATTCCGTTCGGAGGAGGTGCATGCCGTGCCGGGTCCGACGCGGAAGGCGCAGCGCGCGGTGGCGCGCGGAGTGGGGGCACTGGACGCGCGGCTGCCGCTGTCGGAAGTGGCGCGGACGGGCGTGCGCAAGATCTTTCCCGACCACTGGTCGTTCCTGTTGGGCGAGCTGGCGCTGTACAGCTTCCTCGTCCTGCTGTTGACCGGCGTGTTCCTCACCTTCTTCTTCGATCCGTCGATGCGGGAGACGCCCTACCAGGGTTCCTACGAGCCGCTGCAAGGCGTGCTCATGTCGCAGGCCTACCTCTCCACCGTGAGGATCAGCTTCGACGTCCGGGGCGGGCTGCTGATCCGCCAGATCCACCACTGGGCCGCCCTGCTCTTCGTGGCCGCCATCGGGGTGCACATGCTCCGGGTGTTCCTCACCGGAGCCTTCCGCCGCCCGCGCGAAGTCAACTGGACGGTGGGCGTGACGCTGTTCCTGCTGGCGCTGCTGGAGGGATTCGCGGGCTACTCGCTCCCCGACGACCTGCTGTCGGGCACCGGGCTGCGGATCGCCCAGGGGATCATGCTGTCGATCCCGCTCGTCGGCACGTACCTGAGCCTCTTCGCCTTCGGCGGCGAGTTCCCGGGGACCGACATCGTCTCCCGGCTCTACCCCGTGCACATCCTGCTGGTCCCCGGCCTGCTGACCGGGCTGATCACCGTGCACATCCTGCTCGTCGTCACCTTGAAGCACACGCAGTGGCCGGGGCCCGGCAGGACCGGCCGCAACGTCGTCGGCCTGCCCTTCTTCCCCCAGTACACGGCCAAGTCCGCCGGCCTGTTCTTCGCCGTGTTCGGGGTGCTCGCCGCGCTCGGCGCCGTCGCGCAGATCAACCCCATCTGGACCTACGGCCCCTACCGCGCGGACGTGGTCTCCATCGGCTCCCAGCCCGACTGGTACGTCGGGTTCCTGGAAGGCGCCCTACGGTTGATGCCCGGCCTGGAAACCCGACTGTGGGGCCACACGATCGCGTGGAACGCGCTGGTGACGGCCGTACTGCTGCCCGGTGCGCTCTTCGCGGTCCTGTACGCCTACCCCTACTTCGAACGCTGGATCACCGGCCCGACCGGGGAGCGGCACCTCTGCGACCGTCCGCGTGACCGGCCCGTCCGCACGGGCCTGGCCGCGGCGGCCGTCTCCTGCTACGCCGTACTGCTCCTGGCCGGGGGCCAGGACATCCTGGCGTTCGTCTTCGACGTGCCGGTGCACGGCCTGACCTGGGCGCTGCGCATCGCGTTCTTCCTCGTACCGGTGGCCGTCTTCTGGCTCACCCGGCGGCTGTGCCTGGCCCTGCAATGGCGCGAGCGGCGGCTGCTGACGGACGGTGAGGAGTCCGGCCTCGTCCTCCAAGGCGCCGAAGGCGGCTTCCACCCGCAGCACCGGGCCCTCACGCCCACCGAGCGGTACGCCGTGCTCGCCCGGGAGCGGCCCCGGCCGGTGGAGCCCGCCGAGGACGCCGGCCGCGCGGGGCCCGGAAACCGGCGCGGCCGTCTCCGGGCGGCCCTCAGCGCCTGGTACTACCAGGACCGCGTCCGCTACCCGGCGACCGCCGAACAGCTACGGAAGACCGCCGAGACCACCGCGGGCCCGGACCGGGAGCGGTCCTCCGAGGACGGCTGACCCGAAGGACGCGCCCTACTCCGGGTGGCCGAGGTTCTGGAAGGCGAACCCCAGGATTCCCGGCAGCAGGACGCCGAACCCGATCAGGCACAGCCACAGCCCCTGGACCACGCCCAGGCCGATCAGCGCGCTTCCGGCGGCCGCCAGCACCGGAAAGTAGCTGCGGGCGGGGAAGTAGAGCCGCCGGCCACCGGCGTCGCGCACCTCGGCCTCGTCGAGGTCCTCCGGCCGCTCTCCGCCCCGCCGGTACTGGCGCCAGAGGAAGGCGGCGACGAGGCTCGACATGACGAAGGAGACGCAGAGCGCCGCGCTCCCCGCGGGCTCCCCGGAAAGCCATCCGTAGAAGACGGTGGTCGCCCCGAAGAACAGGGCCGTTCCGGTGAAGAGCCAGGCCTCACCTTTCACTGGGCACCTCCGGGTGGTGAAGGTCGAAGGCCGGGGACTCCGAGCGGATCCGGGGCAGAGTGTGGAAGTTGTGCCGGGGCGGCGGACAACTCGTCGCCCACTCCAGGGACCGGCCCCATCCCCAGGGGTCGTCCACCGTGACCCGCTCGCCGTGGCGGTGGGTCTTCCAGACGTTGTAGAGGAAGGGCAGCGTCGAGACGCCGAGGAGGAACGAGCCGAGCGTGGAGACGGTGTTGAGCAGCGTGAAGCCGTCGCCCGCGAGGTAGTTCGCGTACCGGCGAGGCATGCCGGCCTCACCCAGCCAGTGCTGGACGAGGAAGGTGGTCTGGAAGCCGGCGAACAGCGTCCAGAAGTGGACCCTGCCGAGGCGTTCGTCCAGCATCCGCCCGGTGATCTTGGGCCACCAGAAGTAGAAGCCGCCGAAGGTGGCGAAGACGATGGTGCCGAAGAGGACGTAGTGGAGATGGGCCACGACGAAGTAGCTGTCCGTCAGATGGAAGTCGAGCGGGGGCGACGCCACCAGCACGCCCGTCAGTCCGCCCAGGAGGAAGGTGACGAGGAAGCCGATGGACCACAGCATCGGCGTCTCGAAGGAGAGCGACCCCTTCCACATCGTCCCGATCCAGTTGAAGAACTTCACGCCCGTCGGCACGGCGATCAGGAACGACAGCAGGGAGAAGAAGGGCAGCAGCACGGCTCCCGTGGCGAACATGTGGTGCGCCCACACGGTCGCGGACAGCCCGGTGATGGCGATCGTGGCACCGATCAGGGACACATAGCCGAACATGGGTTTGCGGCTGAAGACCGGAAGGATCTCACTGACCACGCCGAAGAACGGCAGGGCCACGATGTAGACCTCGGGATGCCCGAAGAACCAGAACAGGTGCTGCCACAGCAGCGCGCCGCCGTTCGCCGGGTCGAACACGTGCGAACCGAACTTCCGGTCCGCCTCCAGGACCAGCAGCGCCGCGGTGAGCACCGGGAAGGCCAGCAGCGCCAGGATCGAGGTGAACAGGACGTTCCACGTGAAGATCGGCATCCGGAACAAGGTCATGCCCGGCGCGCGCAGACAGATGATCGTGGTGATGAAGTTCACCGATCCCAGGATCGTGCTGAGCCCGGACACGGCCAGCCCCATGGCCCACAGGTCGGCGCCGGTTCCGGGGGAGTAGCGCAGCCCGTTCAGCGGCGCGTACGCGAACCACCCGAAGTCGGCCGCCCCGTGGGCGGTCAGGAATCCGGAGACGACGAGCAGTCCCCCGAACAGGTACACCCAGTAGGTGAAGGCGTTCAGCCGGGGGAAGGCGACATCGGGCGCTCCGATCTGCAGCGGCATGATCGCATTGGCGAAACCGGTGAAGGTCGGCGTCGCGAACAGCAGCATCATGATCGTGGCGTGAATGGTGAACGCCTCGTTGTACTGCTGGTTCGAGATGAGCTGCAGTCCGGGGCGGGCGAGTTCGGCCCGCATCAGCATGGCCAGCAGGCCGGCGAAGAGGAAGAAGCAGAAGGCCGTCACCAGGTAGAGGTTGCCGATCACCTTGTGATCGGTGGTCGACAGCCACCGCAGGACCGCGGAACCCTGACCGGCCCGCCGCTCGGTCCGCGGCTGCCCGGTTCCCACCCGCCCGGTCGGGTCGTCAGATGGTGCCGCTTCCGGTGAAGGGTCCACCGACGTCATCCGTCCTCCAGAGAGCCTCGCCGCCGCGCCTGCATCCCCTTCCCCTACAGGCTGCGCTCCCCTCTCGGACCGGCGGCGCGCCGCGAACCCGGTCCGCTACCCCCGGCTGCCATGTTCGACGGCGCGTCCCGACGGACTATGCCGTGTCCGGCCCCGGGGCGGGGAAGAAGCCCGACGCCGTGAAGTGGGCCACGGTCGCGGCGAACCCCTCGGCGGTGAGCGCCGTGGGGACGTGGCCGGGCAGCAGGGCCCGGGTCGGGGAGACGTCGTAGCGCAGGGCGGTCTCGGCGCCGCCCTCGCGGACCGTGGCGAGCAGGGTCAGGCCCGTTGGGAGCCGGCGGGCTTCGACGTGGGCGGCCCAGGCGGCACTGGTGGTGCCGGTGATGCAGTGACCCAGTGCGCGCAGCCAGCCGACGGCGGTGTCCAGGGTCACCCGGTGGTCGGCGGCGATGTGGAAGGTGCGGCCGACGGTGTCCGGGCGGCGGGTGAGGGCGACCACGGCGGACCGGACGTGGTCGACGGGGACCAGGTCGAAGGAGATCTCCCCGCCCGGGTCCTCGGTGGGGGCGAGGCCCGCCTCGACGCAGGCCTTGAGCAGCAGCCAGAAGTAGTCGGAGGGCTGGCAGATGCCGGTGGCCGTGTCCGCCGCGATCCGGGTCGGGCGGTGGACGGTGACCGGCAGCCCCCGTTCGACGGCCTGCGCCAGCAGCTTCTCGGCCGCCCACTTGCTCTGCGCGTAGCCGTGCCGGAGCAGGCCGGGGCCGGGCAGCGGGTCGTCGGGGTGGACCACCGGGCCGGAACCGGGCCCGGGGGCCAGGACGCCGACGGTGGACACGTGGTGCAGGGCAACGGTTCGGTGCAGGGCGGCGAGACGGAGCAGCTCGGTGGTGCCGTCGACGTTCGCGGCCTTCAACTGGGCGTAGGAATGAGCGAGGTTGACGGCTGCCCCGCAGTGGTAGACGGCGTCGACGGTACGGGCCAGCTCGTCGAAGAGACCCGGAGCGAGGCCCAGACCCGGTGCGGCCAGATCGGCGGGGAACGCGCGGACGCGGTCGGCGAAGTCGGGGCGCCACAGCCGGTGCGCGCGCAGGGCGGCGACGACCCGGGCCCGGGCCGCTTCGGGGTCCGCGGCGCGGACCGGACAGTGCACCCGGGCCGCGGTCCCCGTGAGCAGCTCGTACAGCAGGTGGGCGCCGAGGAAGCCGGTGGCTCCGGTGAGGAGGAGGTGGCGGGGGTCGGCGATCCAGGCCTCGACGCCGGCGGCGGGCCGTACGTCCGGGGGCAGCACCGCGTCGACGGCCAGGGCGGGGGCCTCCTCCTCGGGCGCGCCCGCCCCGTCGAGGCGGGCCGCGAGCGCGCCGGGGGTGGGCAAGCCGAAGACGGCGTGGGCGGGGAGGGCCGTGCCCGTCGCGGTGCGCAGGGCGAGGACGAGGCGGACGGCCAGCAGGGAGTCGCCGCCGACGTCGAAGAAGTTCTCGTCCGGACCCGCGGGCGCCTGCCCGAGGACCTCCTGCCAGGCCCGCGCGACGATCCGTTCGGCGGCGGAGGTCGGGGGCGCGCCGGCGGGTCCGGCGGGTCCGGTGGGTTCCGTGCGGGCGGCGGGGGCCGCGGCGCGGTCCAGGGCAAGCCGGTCGAGCTTGCCGGTCGCGGTACGGGGAAAGCCGGCGTGGGCCAGGACCCGGGAGGGCACGCAGTACCCCGGCAGGACGGCGGCCAGAGCGGTGCGGACCGCGCCCGGGGTGAGGGCGGGCGAGCCGGGACCGGGTACGAAGTGGGCGTGCAGGCGGGGCCCGGCGGGCCCCTGCACGACGGTGACCGCGCCCTGTGTGACGCCGGGCAGCGCGCGCAGCGCCGACTCCACCTCGCCGGGCTCCACCCGGTGGCCCCGGATCTTGACCTGGTCGTCGTCGCGCCCGAGGAACTCGACGAGCCCGTCCGGACCGAACCGGCCCAGGTCGCCGGTCCGGTAGCGCAGGCCGCCCGGGACCCGGGGATCCGGACGGAAGCGGAGCGCGGTCTGCTCCGGGCGCCCCAGGTAGCCGTCCGCCACCGGAGTGCCGGCGACCCAGATCTCGCCCGGGGCGCCCTGCGGCACGGGCCGGCCGGCCCGGTCCAGGATCTCGACGCGGGCGTTCTGCACGGGGCGCCCGATGGGCGGCCGGGCGGGCCAGCCGGCGGGGTCGCCGGTCAGCCGGTGGGCGGTGACCACGTGCGTCTCCGAGGGGCCGTACTGGTTGTCCAGCGACGCCCCGGTACCGGCGAAGAAGGCCCGGACGGCGGGGGTGACGTGGAGCTGCTCGCCGGAGGTGACGACCTCGGGGACGGGGCAGCCGAGGCCGGCCGCCGCCGCGTGGTCGGCGAGCTGTTGGAGGGCGACGAACGGCAGGAAGAGCCGGTCGACGCGCTGTTCGGCGACGAGGGCGAGGAGCAGGGCCGGGTCCCTTCGGGCGTCGTCCCCGGCGAGCACCAGGGTGCCGCCGCCCGCCCAGGTGGCGAAGAGCTCCTGGAAGAAGACGTCGAAGCCCATGGGGGCGAACTGGAGGGTGCGGGGGGCCGCGGCGGAGCGGCGGCGCTGCCAGTCCGTGAGGTTGGCGAGGCTCCGGTGCGGCATGGCGACGCCCTTGGGGGCGCCGGTGGAGCCGGAGGTGTAGACGGCGTAGGCCGGATCGTCCGGGCCGGCGGCGGGCAGCGCGGGCGCGGTCGGCTCGTACCCGCCGTCCGGAGCGTCCAGGAGCAGCACCCGCACACCCGCGGCCGCCGGGCGGGCCCCCGGGGTGTCGGTCCGCGTGAGCAGGATGCAGGCGCCGCTGTCCGCGAGCACCAGGTCGGTCCGCGCGGCGGGCAGCGAGGGATCCAGCGGCACGCAGCACGCACCGCTCTTGAGCACGGCGAGCACGGCCGTCGGAACGTCGGGCCCGCGGTCCAGGCGGACCGCGACACGCCGGCCCGGCCCCGCGCCGAGGGCGGTGAGCCTGCGCGCCAGCAGGTCGGCGGCGGCGTCCAAGGTCGCGTAGTCGATCTCGCGGGAACCGTCGACGACGGCCGGCCGGTCCGGAGTGAGCCGGGCCTGGCGGCTGAACGCCTCGTGCGCCAAGGGGAGTTCGGCCGTCACCGAAGGCCCGTCGGTGAACTCCGCGGTGACCCGGGCGTATTCGGCGTCCGACAGCATCGCCAGCTCACCGAGCGCCGCGTCGGGCCGGGCCAGTGCGCTGTCCAGCAGGGTGGTGAACCACTCGGCGATGCGCCGGGCGTGCGCGGCGTCGTACAGGGCGTCGGCGAAGGTCAGCATGCCGAGGTAGCCGCCGTCCTCGGGCACCAGGTGGAAGAAGAGGTCGAACTTGGCGGTGCCGTGGTCGACGCGGACCTGTTCGGAGGCGATCCCGGGCAGGTCGAGGCCGGGCGCGGCGGCGTCGTCGACGGTCAGCACCACCTGGAAGAACGGGAACCGGGCCGGGCTGCGCTCGGTGTCGAGGGCCTTGACGAGATGTCCGAAGGGGATGTCGCGATGGGTCACGGCGTCCCACACGGTGGCCTTGGTGGAGCGCAGGAGCTCGGTGAAGGAACGGGCGGGGTCCACCGTCTGACGCAGCGGCAGGACATCGGTGAGGCAGGCGAGGAGCGGTTCGAGGTCCGGTTCGTCCCGGCGGGAGACCGGGGTGCCGATGACGACGTCGTCCTGGTCGCAGGAGCGCGCCACCAGCGCGGTGAGACAGGCGGCGAGGACGCTGAACGTGCTGGTGCGGTGCAGGCGGGCCAGCTCCCGCATCCGGCGGCCGGTGTCGGCCCCGATCCGGAAGCGGACCTGCCCGCCGCCGTGGTCGGGGACGTCCGGGCGGGGCCGCGCGGCGGGCACGGTGGACTGCGCGGGCGCGCCGTCCAGCACCCGGCGCCAGTGGTCGAGCAGCTCCTCGTGGTGGGCGGCGGGCCGGGCGCGCTGCTCCCGCGCGTAGTCGGCGAAGGTCTTCTCCAGCGGCGGCAGGTCGGGGCGCTCGCCGACAATCGCGGCCCGGTAGCGGGCGCTGAACTCCAGGTCCAGCAGGCGGAAGCACCAGCCGTCGACCAGGGCGTGGTGGAGGGCGACGGCGAGGACGGCGTCCTGCGGGCCCAGGTGCAGCAGCGTGGCCCGGAGCAACGGCGGCCGGGTCAGGTCCAGGGGGCCGCGCACCGCCTCCCGCAGCGCCCGCTCCAGCTCGCCCGGCAGCACGGCGCGCTTGTCCACGCTCACCGGGCGGGGCGCCTCGACGTACTGCACGGCCCGGCCGTCCTCCAGGGCGAGCCGGGAGCGGAGGGTGGCGTGCCGTTCGACGATCCCGGTGAGCGCCGTCTCGACGGCCCGGTGGTCGAGGGGGCCGCGGAGCCGGTGGTTCCAGGACTCGACGTAGCGCGAGGACCCGTCATGGAGCTGGTCGTTGAGCCAGATCGACTCCTGCTCGTACGTCATGGGGTACGGGGCGGACGAGGAGGAGGCGGTCATGACGTGCTCCGGGCGGCGGTGAGGGTGGACAGCAGGGCGGCGGGGTCGACCTTGCCGTTGGCGGTGACGGGCAGGTAGGGGACCCGGTAGACGGCGGCGGGCACGCTGTAGCGGGGGAGCCGGTCGGCGAGGGAGCGGCGGATGGCGGCGGCGGTGAGGTCGTTCGACCAGGAGGTGTAGAACAGCGCCAGGTGGTCGGGGGCCGCGCCGGGTCCGCCCGCACCGGGGCCGGTTCCCCGCGCGGGCACCGGCAGGACGTGGCAGTGCCGGATCCCGGGCACGGTGCGAGCCACCGATTCGATGCCGGCGGGCTCCAGCCGATGGCCGGCGATCTTGACCTGGCGGTCGGCGCGTCCGTGGAAGTGCAGCACGCCGTGCCGGTCGAACTCGCCCCGGTCGCCGGTGCGGTAGGCGCGGCGCGGCCGTCCGTCGAGGGTGAGCGTGGTGAAGGCGGCCCGGGTGGCGGCCGGGTCGGCGAGGTAGCCGTGGGCCAGGCCCTCGCCCGTCACCCAGATCTCGCCGCCCACCAGGTGCACGTCCGTGCCCGGTACCGGCGTGCCGATGGGGATGCCGTCCGGCAGGTCGCAGTCCTCGGGCCGGATCGTCCGGGTGGTCGCGAAGACACAGCTCTCCACCGGGCCGTAGCCGTTGATCAGGGTGATGCCGGGGTGCCGCGCCAGGAAGGTCCGGACGTGCGACGGGGAGAGGGTCTCGCCGCCGGTCAGGACGGTCCGCAGCCCGCTGAACGCCGCGGTGTCCTCGTCCACGAACAGGTTGAAGACGGCGGAAGTGAGCCAGAGCGTGTCCACCCCGGCCTCGGCGCGCAGTCGGCGCAGGTCGTCGGGGAGCAACTGGTCGGTGGCGGCGAGGGCGCAGGTGCCTCCGGTGGTGAGCGGCCCCCACACCTCCAGGGAGAAGGCGTCCCAGGACGCGGGAGCAGCCTGAAGCATGGTGCGGCCGGGGCCGAGCCCGGCGACGGGCCGGTCCGCGAAGAGCCGCGTGGTGGCGGCGTGCGGGGAGAGCACCGCCTTGGGCGGGCCGCTGGTGCCGGACGTGAAGAAGACCGAGGCCGTGGAGGTGGCGTCGACCTCGTGGTGGACGGCCCGGATCCGTCGACCGGCGGCCTCCTCCAGGGCCTCGGCCGGCGGGGCCCAGACGCCGGCGCCACGGCCCGCGGCCGGCTCCTGGTCCGAGTGCTGCGGGGCGGCCGTAACCAGGACGGGGGAGCCGAGCCGGCTGATGGTCTCGCGCCGCCGGAAGGCCGGCTGGGCGGGGTCGAGGACGGCGTACCCGGCCCCGCACTTGAGGACGGCGAGCAGCACCGCGATCAGCCGGGAACCGCGCGGCAGGGCGACGGGCACCAGGTCGCCGGGGCGGACGCCGAGGTCTCGCAGCGCGGCGGCGTAGGTGTCGGCAGCGTGGTCGAGGGTCCGGTACGAGATCCGGGCGGAGCCTTCGACGAGGGCGGTGGCGGCGGGGCGGACGCGGGCCTGTCGGGTGACGGCCGTGTGGATGAGCCGGCTGCCGGAATCCGGGGCGCCCGCGCTTTCGGGCGGCATCGCTTCGGACGGAGTGGCCTCAGGCGGCATGGCGTATCTCCGTGCCGGGGGCGAGGAATTCCCTCAGGGAAGGACTTTCGAAAACGTCCTGCGGGGCAAAGGGAATTCCCGTCAGGGTGCGCAGGCGGGCGCAGATGCGCATGGCCTGGAGAGACGTTCCACCAATGTCGTGGAATTGCGTGTCGGGGGTGATTTCCGGCCGCCCGGTGACATCCCGGACGATGCCCATGAGCCTGTCGAGCGACCCGTCCAGGGGCCCGTCGAGCGGCCCGTCGAGGGGCCCGTCGAACGGCTCCTCCAGGGGGCCCTCGGCAACGTCCCATCCCGTATCGCGCGCGTGGAAGAGGGTGCCGCACGGGCGACCGGCCAGCGCCTCGGACGCCTGCGACGCGGAGGTCAGCAGGACGGTGATGCCGGCCTCGGTGGCGGAGCGGGCGGCGGCGAGCTTGCTGGCCATGCCTCCCGTGCCGAGCCCGGAACCGGGCGACGACAGGTCGAGGCCGTCGAGCTCGGCGCCGGAGCGCACTTCGGCGATGCGCCGGCTGCCGGGCAGGCGCGGATCGGCGTCGTAGACCCCGTCCACGTCGGAGAGCAGCACCAGCCGGTCGGCCCGGACCAGCCCGGCGACCAGCCCGGCGAGCCGGTCGTTGTCGCCGAAGCGGATCTCGTCCGTGGCGACGGTGTCGTTCTCGTTGACCACCGGCAGCACCCCCATCGCCAGCAGCGCGTCCAGGGTGCGGCGGGCGTTGCCGAACTGCCCGTCGCGCGTCACGTCATCGTTCGTGAGCAGCACCTGACCGACCCGGATGCCGTAGCGGGCGAAGGAAGCGGTGTAACGGGCGATCAGCAGGCCCTGTCCGACACTGGCGGCGGCCTGCTGGTGGGCGAGGTCCGCCGGGCGGGCGGTCAGCCCCAGCGGGGCCAGGCCGGCGGCGATGGCCCCGGAGGACACCAGCACCAGCCGCTCCCCCCGGCCCCGGGCCGCGGCGAGCGCGTCGACCAGCGCGTCCAGCCGTTCGGCGTCCAGGCCGCCGGCCGCACTCGTCAACGAGGACGAGCCCACCTTGACCACGGTGCGCGTCCGCGCTCTCGCCACTTCCCGGGCATCCGGCTCCGGCGTCCGCACGACTGTCTGCACGACTGATCCCCCTCGAGAGGCGTTCTTTCAGTGGAGTTGGCCTGAACCGGCCTGGCTCGTTCTTTCTACCAGCGCACCGGAGTCCGGTCCGGGCGACGGCTGACAGGAAACTGCAGGGGCCGGTGCAGCTTCCTGATCCGGCCGGATCTGGTCCCGCCGAATTCCCGGTGCGAGATTTCCTACGTCGGCTCGACCGGCCGCCACATCCGGTGCGGAGGAAAGAGGTAAGTCGTGTCCACCACCATTCAGTACACCGACCCCGTCGAAGGCTTCAGCGGCTGGCTCGTCTACGACGGCCACACCGCCGACATCGCCGCCGGCGGATTCCGCGTACAGCCCGGAGTCACCGAGGAACTCGTCGCTTCCCTGGCCTCCCGGATGACCCTCAAGCAGCGCGTCCTCGGCCTCGGGGTCGACGGCGCGAAGGCCGGCATCGACTACGACCCGGCCTCCCCGGGCAAGCCCGCCGCCGTCCGCCGGTTCCTCGACTTCCTGCGCGAGGAGCTGTCGGGGCGCTTCAGCATGGGCTGCGACATGGGCACCCGCTGGCACGAGCTGGAGGAGCTGGCCGCCCTGGAGGGCATCCCCTCCATCAAGTACGTGGTGAAGAAGGCCCAGGGCATCGCCGACCAGGACTTCTTCGACCGGCTGCGCGCCCTCGACGCCCCGGTCGGCGCGCTGACCCTCGGGCAGCGCCGGGCCGGCCACGCCCTGGCGCACGCCGCCCTCGCGACCGCACGCCGCCAGGGCCGCGAGCTCTCGGCCCTGACCTGCTCCCTGCAGGGCTTCGGCAACATGGGACGGGCCGCCGCGTACTCGCTGCTGGAGCACGGCGTCCGCATCACCGCCGTCGCCGACGCCCACGCCTGTGTGGTGGACCCCCGGGGCCTCGACATCGCCCGGATGCTGGACAGCGACCAGACCAGCGCCGTCGACTCCCTCGCCCCCGGCGCCCTGCGGCTCCCCCGCGAGAGCCTGCTGGACCTGCCCGCGGACGTACTGATCCTGGCGGCCGGTGAGGACGCCATCAGCGAGGAGCAGGCCAGGGTGCTGCCGTGCCCGGTGGTCGTGGTCGGCTCCAACCACGGGCTGAGCGCCCCCGTCGAGCAGCGGCTCGCCGACCACGGGGTGCTGGTGGTGCCGGACTTCATCGGCGGGATCGGCGGATCCGCCTCGATCGACGCCCTGTTCGGCCCGGCCGCCACCCCCGCGCCCCAGGAGGTCCTGGACAGCGTCGCCGCGATGATGGACGACCTGCTCGACGACCTGCTCAGCCGGGCGCGCAACCTGCGCACCACGCCCCGTCAGGCCGCCCTCGACTTCGCCTCGGTGGCCATCGACAAGCGCGGCGACCGACCGTACGGCACCGGGCCCTACTCCCAGAGCGCGCTGCGCCGGGCCGCCCGTACCCGCCGCACCGTCATCGGCGTTACCTCCGGAGAGAACCGTTGAGCACCCCGACCCTGCCCGTGGCCCGGGCCACGACCACCCACCCCACCGCCCACACGACAGGAACCATGCACCCCGCAGCCGACGTCCCGACCTGTGCCCACGAGCGGGGCCACATCACCGACTCCCGGTTCTACGGCCACATCTACGCCACCGAGACCAGCCGGGAGATCTTCTGCGACGTCTGCCGCTTCCAGAGCTGGCTGGACATCGAGGCCGAACTCGCGCTCGCCCAGGCCGAACTCGGCATGATCCCGCAGTGGGCCGCCGACCGCATCGCCGACAGCGCCCGGGTGGACCTGCTCGACCTGGACGGTGTCCGGGCCGAGATCCGCCGTACCGCGCACTCGCTGGTCGGGGTGCTGCGCGCCTTCCAGACGGTGTGCGGCCCCGAGGCGGGCGAGTTCATCCACTTCGGGACCACCACCCAGGACATCCAGGACACCGGCCAGGTACTGGCCATGAAGCGGGTGCTGGACAATCTGCAGCAGCTGATCGCCGGGCTGGTGGAACGGCTGGTGGAGATCTCCGAGGAGCACGCCGCCACGGTCGTGCTCGGCCGCACCCACGCCCAGCCCGCCCTGCCGATCGGCTTCGGCCTGAAGGCCTCCGGCTGGATCGACGAACTGCTCCGCCACGCCGAGCGCGTCGAGGCGATGCGGCCGCGCGTGCTGACGCTCCAGCTGTTCGGCGGCGCCGGCTCCATGGCGGGCTTCGACGGCCGCGGCCCGGAGCTGCTGGAGCGGCTGGCCGAGCGGCTCGGCCTGAGCGTGCCGGACACCGCCTGGCACGCGTCCCGCGACCGGATGGTCGAGTACGTCTCCACCCTCGCGATGGTGTCCGGCACCCTGGGCCGGATCGCCGACGAGATCCGCACCCTCGGCCGGCCGGAGATCGGCGAGGTGCAGGAGGCCTGGTACCTGGGCAAGGTGGGCAGCTCCACGATGCCGCACAAGCGCAACCCCGAGGGCTGCGAGCAGATCGTGGTCATGGCCCGGCTGGCCGCCGCCCAGGTCGGCACCGCGCTCACCGCGATGGGCGGCGACCACGAACGCGACGGCCGGACGCTGCGCATGGAGTGGGTGTGCGTCCCGGACGTCTCCCACTACACCCTGACGGCCTGCGAGATCGCCACACGAGTGCTCAAGGGGCTGTCCGTGCGGTCCGACCGGGCGCTGGCCAACGTGCTGTCCGTACGGGACCAGGTCGCCACCGAGAGCCTGATGCTCGCCTTCGCCGGCCACGTGGGCAAGCAGAGCGCCCACGAGCGGATCTACCAGCTGATCCAGCAGGGCATCAGCGAGCAGCGGTCGCTGCGCGAACTGATCGAGGCCGACGACGAGCTGGGCCAGGTGCTGTCCGCGGCGGAGCTGGACGTGCTCTTCGACCCGGCGCGGTACCTCGGCGAGTCCGTCCGGCTGACCCACCGGGTGACCGAGCGGGCCCGCGCATGGCTCGGCGGGCGGGCGGCCGCGGCCGCCTAGAGCCGCCCCGGGCAACCGCCGCCCCCGGCGTCGACGCCGGGTTCCCGGTACCGACCCGGACCGCCGTCGCCGGTCCGTGACGACCGTACGCCCGCATTCCCCCACCCGCCTCTTCCCGCGCGGTCCGGCCGCGCCCCCACCCCGTTTCGAGGAACGATCCGATGAACCCCGTTTCCGCCGCCGTCCCGCTCTCCTCCGGCCAGCAGTCGCTGTGGCTCGACGAATCGCTGCGCGGCAAGTCCGCCGTCTACAACGTCCCCGTCGCCTACGAGATCCGCGGCGCCCTCGACACGGGCGCCCTCGCCCAGGCCCTGACCTCGCTCGTGGCACGCCATCCGGCATTGCGCAGCTGCGTCCGGGTCACCGACGGGCAGCCGTCGATGGTCACCGCGGCCCCGGCCGAGGTGCCGCTGGAGATACGGGACCTGCGCGGCCGCCCGGCCGCGGAAGCGGCCGCCGCGGCGCGGGAGTTCGCCGCCGAGCCACTGTCACTGTCCGCGCTGCCGCTGCTGCGCGCGCTGCTCCTCTGTACCGGCGACCGGGACGCGCTGCTCGTCCTGGTCGTCCACCACGGGTGCTTCGACAGCTGGTCGATCGACGTGCTGCGCGGAGAGCTCACCGCCGGTTACGAGGCGGCCCTGGCCGGCGCCCCGCTGCCCGCCGGGGAACTGCCGGTCTACGCCGAGCAGCACCGGATCGCCCTGGCCGAGGCGGCCGCCGGCCACCAGGAGGACCTGGCGTACTGGACGGAGCGGCTCGCCGGAGCCCCCGCCGAGAGCACCTGGCCGCACGACGTGTCACGCCCCGAGGTGGCCACCCAGCGGGGCGCGACGGCCAGCTTCGACATCCCCGGCCCGTTGGCCGCCCGACTGCGCACCCTGGCCCGCAAGCAGCGCACCACCCCCTTCGCCCTGTTCACCGCGGCGCTCCAATTGCTGCTGGCCCGGGTCTCCCAGGAACCCGCCGCGGACGACGGCACCATGGACGTCGCCATCGGCACCCCGGTGGCCCGGCGCGAGCACGCCGCCGCGGAGCAGCTGATCGGCTACCTGGCCAACACGGTGGTGCTGCGCCGCCGGATCTCCCCCGAGGAGTCCTTCGCCGGGCTGGTCACCCGTACCGGCAAGGAGTTGCGCGCCGACCTGGGCCGGGCCGCCCTGCCCTTCCCGGCCCTGGTCAAGGCATTGGCACCGGGCCGCAGCCTGGACCGCTCGCCCTTCTTCCAGGTGATGCTGGTCGTGGAGGACGCACCCGAGGCCGAGCTGAGCCTGGGCGCGGCGACCGGACGCGCCGTCCCGCTGCACTCGGGGACCGCGAAGTTCGACCTCACCCTGACCCTGGTCCCGGACGCGACGGACGGCTACCGCGGCATCCTGGAGTACGCCACCGACGTCTACAGCCCCGCGGCCGCCGAGGAGTTCAACCGGGCGCTGCTCACCCTGCTGCGCGGCGCCGCGGACGAGCCGCTCGCCCCGGTGGGCACGCTCCCGCTGACCGCGCCGGCCGCGACGGAGAACCGTACGGGCACCGAGGGCGACACCGCGCGACCGGCACCGGCCCACGAGCTGTTCGACCGGACCGCGGAGCGCATCCCGGAGGCCCCGGCGCTGCGTTGGGACGGCGGCGAGCTCGACTACGCGACCCTCAGGCTCGCCGCGGACCGGCTGGCCCGCCGGCTCGGCGCCAACCGGGCGGTGGCCCTGTGCGCGCACCGGTCCCCCGAACTCGCCGTCGCGCTGCTGGCGGTGCTGAAGAGCGGCGCGGGCTACGTGCCGCTGGATCCCGCCTACCCGCGCGAGCGCCTCGACTACATGCTGGAGGACAGTCGGGCCGAGCTCCTGCTCGTGCACTCCGACGTGGCCGGCACGATCACGGTGCCCGAAGGCGTACGCGTCCTGCTGCTGGACGATGTACTCGAAGGGCTCGACGCCCCGGAGGCCCCGGAGGCCCCGGAGGCCCCGGAGGCCCCGGAGGCACACGCCCCGGTGGCCGAATCGGGTCCGACGTCCGACGGCCTCGGTTACATCATCTACACCTCCGGCTCCACCGGCCTGCCCAAGGGTGTCGAGATGCCGCACGGCCCGCTCGCCAACCTCATCGACTGGCAGCTCGGCCGCTCCGATTCCGAAGAGGGCTGGAACACCCTGCAGTTCGCGGCGTTCAGCTTCGACGTGGCCTTCCAGGAGCATTTCTCCACCTGGGCGAGCGGCGGCACGCTCGTCCTGGTCGACGAATCGGTGCGCCGCGACCCGGCCCGGCTCCTCGACTACGTGGACGCCCAGCGGGTGCACCGGGTCTTCGCCCCCTTCGTCGCGCTCCAGCAGCTGGCCGACGCGGCCGCCGAGACCGGCGTCTACCCGCAGTCGCTGCGCGAGGTCGTCACGGCCGGCGAGCAGCTCCAGGTGACCGACGCGCTGCGCACCTTCTTCACCCGGGTACCCGCCTTCCTGGAGAACCAGTACGGCCCCTCGGAGACGCACGTCGTGACGGCGGAACGGCTGACGGGCACACCGGACACCTGGCCGGACCTGCCGGCCATCGGCCTGGCCGTGGACCGCACCCGGGTGGAGATCCTCGACGACCGCCAACAGCCGCTGCCGGCCGGTGTGCCCGGCGAGATCTGCGTCTTCGGCGCGGCGCTCGCGGACGGCTACCGGGGCAAGCCCGAGATGACGGCGGAGCGGTTCGTCGTCCGTGACGGCCACCGCCTGTACCGCACCGGTGACTTCGGCCGGACCCTGCCCGACGGACGGATCCAGTGCCTGGGCCGGCGCGACGGCCAGGTCAAGGTCCGCGGCTACCGGATGGAGCTGGGCGAGATCGAGGCCCAGGTCCGCCGTCAGGAGGGGGTGGCCGACGCGGTGGTCGTGGTCGACGACTCGCCCACCCGGGGCAAGCGGCTCATCGCGCACTGCCTGCCGGCCGCCGGGGCCGAGCTCGCCCCGCAGCGGCTGCGCCGCGCCCTGCGCGGAGTCCTGCCCGACTACATGCTGCCCGCCGCCTACGTCACGGTCGACGGCTTCCCGCTGACCCCCAGCGGCAAGGTCGACCGCAAGGCCCTCGCCGCCCGCCCGCTGCCCGGGGCCGACACGGCCGGCAGTGCGGCCGGGGCCCGCGACGGCGTCGAGTTCGAGATGTGCGACCTGTGGGCCAAGGCCCTGGGCCGCGCCTCGGTCGGCATCGACGAGGACTTCTTCGACCTCGGCGGGGACTCGCTCACCGCGGTCCGGCTGATGGGATCGGTCCGGGCCCACTTCGGGACCGGGCTGGAACTGAACGAGCTGTTCCGCGCCCCGACGGTGGCCGCGCTGGCCCGCCGGGTCCGCGACGGCGCCGAGGCCGAGGCGGCGGGTCCGCTCGTACGGCTGCGGGCGGGTGACGGGACGGCGCCGCTGTACCTCTTCCCGCCGCTGGCCGGCACGGTGGTGCGGTACGCGCCGGTGGCCCGCGCGCTGGGCGAGGGGCTGACCGTCTACGGCCTCCAGTCGCCGGGCATCCAGCCGGGCGAGGAGGCCTGCTCCTCCCTCGCGGACATGGCCCGCGTCTACATCGAGCACATGCGCAAGGTCCACCCGGGCGGCCCCTGGCACCTGGGCGGGTACTCGATGGGCGGGGTGATCGCCTTCGAGGCGGCCCGGCAGCTGAAGGCGGCCGGCGAGGAGATCGGCCTCGTCGCCCTGCTGGACACCAACCCGCGGATGGACCTGGACCCCACCGAGGACTACGCCACCCGGATCCTCGTGACCATGGCCCTCAAGCTCGACCTCGACCTCGCCGAACTCGGCGCGATGCCCGAGCCGGAACGGATCCGGCACCTGCTGGAGCAGGGCGTCGCCGCGGGCTCGCTGCCCGCGGACTACGACGAGGACCGGCTGCGCCGGATGCTGGAGGCCTACCGGCACAACGGCACCGCCCTGGAGCGGCACGTCATCGAGCCGTTCGACGGCGACGTGGTCCTGTTCCGCGCCGAGGACCGCAGCGCGGACGTGACCGAGGAACCGTACGACCTCGGCTGGGGCGCGCGGTGCGGCGGCCGGCTGACCGTCCGGGACACGCCGGGCACGCACTTCACCATGCTCGACCCCGGCGGTCCGCTGGAGACGCTCTGCGGTCTGGTCGACGCCGAGTTGGCGGCCCACCGATGAGCGCCGCGACCGAGCCCGCCACCACCGGGGAACGGGCGGCCGACGGCACCGCGGGGACCGGTCTGCGGGCACCGCTGCGCAGGCGCCGCTTCCGGCTGCTGTACACGGGCCAATGCCTCTCCCGTACCGGCGACTTCGTCTTCCAGGTGTCGCTCGCCGGGTACGCGGTCACCGCGGGCAGCCCGGCGCTGCTGGCCTACACCCTCTTCGGGCAGGCCACCGGCACCGTGCTGATGCTGCTGGCCGGCGGTGCCCTCGCGGACCGGTTCGGCGCCCGCAAGGTGATGCTCTGGGCCGATCTGGCCCGGGTCCTGGCCACCGCGGGCGTGGCCGCCCAGGTCGCGGCGGGCGGCCGCAGCGTGTGGGCGATCGCCGCGTGCGGGCTGCTGCTGGGCCTGGGCGACGGGGCGTTCGAGCCCGCGTTCACCCTGGCCTTCACCGAGCTGCTGCCCAAGACGGAACTGCTGGCGGCCAACTCGCTCCAGGCGATCGCCCTGCGCACCGCGGGCATCGCGGGAGCGGCCCTCGGCGGGGTATTGCTGGCCGCGGCCGGCGCCACCGTCTCGCTGGGACTGGGCACGGCCGGATTCGCGCTGGCACTGGCCCTGGTGCTGCTCGCGGGACGCTGGCCGGTGCCCGACCGGCCCGCCTCGGGGGACGGCCTGTTCAAGGAGGCCACCGGCGGAATCCGCTACGTCTTCTCCCACCCCTGGCTGTGGGTGTCCATCGGCAGCTTTGGCGTCAGCGTGGCGCTCGTGGTCGCCCCGGCCAAGGCCCTGCTGCCGCTGGCCTCGGCCGATGTGCTCGGCGGCGGCGCGAGCACGTACAGCCTGCTGGTCGGCAGCCAGGCCGCCGGTGCGCTGCTCGGCGGCCTGCTGGTGGGCCGGCTGCGGCGGATCCCGCCGGGCCTGCTGATCTTCGGCGGGATGGCCGTCGTCTGCGGGGGCTTCGTCCTGCTCGGCCTGTCCCCGTCGGTGGTCGCCTCCGTCGCGGTGGCCACCGTGGTGGGGGCCGTGCTGTCGGCCGCCACCGTGGCCTGGGCGGCCACCCTGCAGAGCCGGGTGCCCGGCGAGCTGATCGGCCGGGTCTCCAGCGTCGACTGGCTGATCTCGCTGGGCGTCTCCCCGCTCGCCCTGGTGGCCGTCCCGCACCTGCTCACGTACGGCGCACCCGCGACCGTACTGGTCACCGCCGCGGCGGTCGCGCTGGTGGTCAGCGCGGCGACCGCGATGGTTCCGGCCGTACGAGGTCTGGCCTGGCCGGCCGCACAGGCCTGAGGCCGAGGCCCCGGACCGCCGCCCCTCGATCGTTCCGTTCACCGCACACCCGTATGGCAAACATCCCCTTGGAGGAACTCATGGACGACCGCCTGCTGTTCACCGACGCGCCCGCAGTGCCCGCCGCCGACGAGACCGAGGCCGCGCTGGTCCGGCTTTGGGAGGAGGCGCTCCAGGTCCGGCCGATCGGCCGGGAGGACAACTTCTTCGAGCTGGGCGGCACCTCGATGCTCGCGGTGCGGATCTGTGCCGGGGTGGAGCGGGTCACCGGTACCCGACCCTCCGTCCGCGAGCTGTTCGACGCCGACACGCTGGCCGACTTCGCCCTGCACATCGGCGCGCCGGCCCCGGGCCGCGTCCTGGTGACGGCCGCCTGATGGCCCGCGTACTGATGGTGGATCCGATCCACCCCGACGCGCTCCACGACCTGCGCCGGCGCTACCAGGTGGCCCTGCACCCCAAGCCCACGCCCGGGCAGCTCGTCTCGCTCGCCCGGACCGCGGACGCCCTGGTCCTGCGGGCCGGGGTGCGGGTGACGGAGGAGGTGATCGCCGCCGCGCCCCGGCTGCGTACGGTGATCCGGGCGGGGGTCGGGCTCGACAACATCGACCTCGCGGCGGCCGCCCGGGCCGGCGTGGAGGTGCGCAACGTACCCGGAGGGTCCAGCGACGCGGTGGCCGAGCTGGCACTCGGCCTGATGCTCGCGGTGTGCCGCCGGATCGTGGTGGGGGACCGGCACACCCGGTCCACCGTCTGGCACAAGCAGGGCCTGATGGGCAGTGAGCTGCGGGGCAAGACGCTCGGGCTGATCGGCTTCGGCGGTATCGGGTCGCGGATCGCCTCGCTGGCCCAGGGCTTCGGCATGGAGGTGATCGTGTCGGTCGCCCGCCCGGGGCAGGACCGGGCACGGCAGCTGGCCGAGCGCGGCATCCGGCTCGTCGCACTGGACGACCTGCTGCCCGCGGCGGACGTGGTGTGCCTGTCCGTGCCGCTGACGGCGGACACCCGGGGCCTGATCGGCCGCGCGGAACTGGCCCTGATGAAGCCGGACTCGTACCTGGTGAACGTGGCCCGCGGCGGCACCGTGGACGAGGAGGCACTGCTGGAGGCGCTGCGCTCCGGGGCGCTCGCGGGGGCGGCGACCGACGTGCTCGCGAGCGAGGGCGCGCCGACCGAATTGGCGGCGCTGGACAACGTGGTGCTGACCCCGCACATCGGGGCCCTGACCCAGGAGGCCCAGCGGCGCATCGGGGAACGGGTCGTCGAGCTGTTGGACGAGGCACTGGCACCGCTGGAGCGGCTCAAGCTCACGGCCTGACGGGCTCCGCCTGGCGAGGCTTACTTCCACGATGCGAAAATACTTATCCAAAAACAGCCCCCTGCGGTAGCATGCCGCCTGAATTCTCAGACGTGCCAGGGGGGGAGCGCATCGTGAGTTTGATGAGTCTGGGGCTGAGCCGCGGCGAGGAAACCGTCTACCGGCACTTCCTGCGCGCGCCTGATCTCGGTCCCGAATCGGTGGGCGAGAAGCTGGGGATGAGCCGGGACGAAGCGGACTCCGTCCTGCGGAGCCTGTGCAGCTACAAGCTGGTACGGGAAGCCGGCGAAGGGCAGTGGGTGGCCATCGACCCGGCCCTCGGGATAGAGCGCCTGATCGAGCAGCGGCTGGGGGAGCTGAACGAGCAGCTGAGGCTGGTCTCCTCGGCCCGCTCGCTCATCCCGGAGCTGGTGGAGGAGGCGCGCGCGGCGGAGCGTACGGAGACCCCGGCGGGCGGGATCGAGCGGATCGACGGACTCGCCGAGATCCGGGCCCGGCTGGACGACCTCGCCTTCTTCGCCCGCGAGGAGATGTGCGCTCTCCAGCCCGACGGACCGCTCACACCGGCCTTCATCGAGGCCGCCCGCCCCCTCGACCTCCGATGTATCAGGCGCGGGGTCACCCTTCGGACGGTGGTTCTGCGCACAGCCCTGGAAGACCCCGCCACCTGCGGCTATCTGTACGAGATGGCCGATCTGGGGGCCGAATTCAGAGTGGTCGACAAGGTCATGGACCGAATGGTCATCTACGACCGCGCCACGGCCGTCGTGCCGCTCGACCCGTCCGACAGCGCCCGAGGGGCGCTCCTGGTCCGCCAGAGCGGACTCGTCTCCAACATGGTCGCCCTCTTCGAGAAGGTGTGGACCTCGGCGGAAGCGCTGCCCGGCAGGAACGGGGGCGAGAGCTCCGACGGCATCACCGAGACCGACCGCGAGGTGTTGACCCTGCTCTCCCGCTTCGACAAGGACGAGGTCGCGGCCCGCGAGATGGGCATCTCCATCCGCACCTTCCGACGGCACGTGGCCGACCTGATGCTGCGTCTGGGGGCCTCGAACCGCTTCCAGGCGGCGATGCTCGCCAAGGACCGCGGCTGGATGTAACGGCGCGTCCGCTACGGCACGTCCCCTACGGCCCGGTCCTGTACGCCCGGCCCGGCGAGCCCCGACGGCCGGCTCCGGCGACCGCCGCGGCGGCCGCGGTGCGCGGCCTCGGTGCCAGTGCCGCGCGCAGTGCCGGGGTGAGGACTCGGCGGGCCTCGGCCGGGGTGAGGGCGGCCGGGGTGGGGAGCGGGTTGAGGTAGCGGGTGTAGATGAGACCACCGAGGACCGTCACGACGGCCGTGGCGCGGGCGGTCGCGTCCCGGCCGCCCAGAAATTCAACAAGCCGGGCCAGCAGCTCGTGTTCCAGGTACTCGCGGAGCACCTCGGCGGCTTCGTCGCCCTGAAGGGTGAGCCGGCGGAAGTCGGCGTCCTCCCACAGCCCCGTCACCGCGTCGATCAGGCGGTCGGGGAGGGTGGCCGGGTCGCCGCCGAGCACCTCGTCCACCGCCAGCGCATTGGCGCACTGGACCTGCATCACGTCCGCGAACAGGCCCTTCTTCGAACCGAAGTGGTACGCGATCAACGCCGGGTCGACCCCGGCGGCCCCGGCGACCGCGCGCAGGGTGGTGCCCCGGTAGCCGCGCTCCAGGAACAGCGCACGGGCCGCCGAGACGATCGACTCGCGGGTCGGCGGGTTCCCGCGGGGGCGGCCTCGGGAGCGGCCGGGGGCAGGGGCGGCGTTATTCATCAGCGTTGAGCCTGCGTTCCGTGATCGGCACAGTCAAGGGCGTTCCGGAAATCACACGGAGGGATGACCCGACATCATGCGTATCGCAGTCTTCGGCGCCAACGGACCGACCGGCCGCCGGCTCACCGAACAAGCCCTCGCCGCCGGCCACCAGGTCGTCGCCGTGACCCGCCGCCCCGGCTCCATCCCCGCGCGGCCCGGCCTCACCGTCGCCGTAGCCGACGCCACCGACCCGGCGGCGGTCGACACCGCCATCCAGGGGACGGACGCCGTCCTCTCGGCGCTGGGGGCGCGCTTCAGCAAGGAGACCATCACCACCTACTCCGCGAGCGCCACCGCCATCACCGGGGCCATGGCCCGCCAGGGCGTCAAGCGGCTGCTCGCCGTCAGCTCCAGCATCGCCGACCCGAACTGGCGCCCCACCGGCGCGCACTTCTTCAACCACGTGCTCGACCCGCTGGTGAACCGGCGCCTCGGCCGCACGCTCCACGAGGACATGCGCCGCATGGAGGCCGTGATCCGTCGTACGGACCTCGACTGGACCCTCGTCCGTCCCTCGGGCCTCTTCGAGCACCCCGTCGTCACGGACTACGAGACCGCCGAGACCAGCGCCGACGGCGTCTTCACCGCCCGCGCCGACCTCGCCGCGAGCATGGTGCGCGAGCTGGAGGAGCGACGGTACGTCCGTACGGCCATGGGCGTCATCACCACGGCCGTGAAACCGAACATCGCCAAGCTGATCTGGAACGAGGGCGTGAAGAAGAAGTGAGCCGGGCATCGGTGGATCTCGCCTCCGCCGCGAGGGCGTTCCTGACGCGCCCCCACCCGGCCACCTTCACCACCCTGCGCCCCGACGGCACCCCGCACGTCACTCCCGTCCGCTTCACCTACGACGCGACCACCGGCCTGGCCCGGGTGACCACCCGGGCGGGAGCCCGCAAGGCCCGGAACGTCGACGCGGCCGGCCCGGCGGCGCGAGTCGCGCTCTGCCAGGTGGACGGCTTCCGATGGATCACCCTCGAAGGCCCCGCCACCGTCACCGACGAACCCTCCCGGCTGGCCGAGGCCGTCCGCCGCTACACCGTCCGCTACCGGGCGGCCCCGCCGACCCCGCCGGACCTCGCCGTCGTCGAGATCGCGGTGGACCGCGTCCTGAGCCTCAACCTCTGAGGCCGAAAAGGTCGAAAAGGCCGAAAAAAGGGCCTGTCCACTGCATCCAGTGGATCAGGCCCTGCTCCGTACACCCACGCGCCGTACTCCCGCCCCGCGCCCTCACCCGACCTCGCGGCACGCCAGGAACTCCCAGCCGTCCATGGCGGGGTCGCTCAGGGCTCGGCGGGCCTCGGCGCAGGCGCGTCGCACCGGTACGTCCCGTTCCCGCGAGAACCGCAGCACGATCGAAAGCCCGTCGTCCGTCAGACCGTGGAATTCCGCCTGCCACGCGGCGGGCAGCAGCGCGATCCAGCGGACCACGCTCAGCGGGGCGCCCTCGGCGATGGCCGGAGAGCCGGCGCGCGCCACCAGCTCGATCTGCCGGCTGCGAACCGGGGCGCGGTGTTCCAGGCCGGCGGTCACTGCCAGCCGTTCTCGGTCTTGTCCAGCGGGGCGACCTGCCAGCCGTTCTCCGCGAGGACGACGGTGGAGGTCGTCGACTGCCACCCGTTCTCGGCCTGCGCGGCCGACCCGTCGGCGCCCGTCACCACGCCCAGGGCGAGGGCGGTACAGAGGCCGATCAGGATCGTGGCGGCCTTGGCGCGGGTGGTGAGCTGGGCGTTCATGATTTCCTCCGAGTGGGTTGTCGTGCTGGCGACAAGAAGAAATCTGTCATCCGCCGGGGCCCGCTCCAATGGGCCGCGGCGCCAGCAAACTGCCGCCGGGGCTGCAGTTTGCTGCCACCCGCCCTCGGGGGCCCCGGTCCGGAGCCCCCGGGAGCAGCAGGTCCGTTGGCGTGGCCTGGCCGAAGATCCCACGTCCCCATTGGGCCAATGGCCCAGTCATTCGGTGCCGGGTTGAGCCATTGCCCCCTACATGCTTATCTGTGTCGTATCCATGTATCTACGGCGCCGCGCAGCGCCGGACCGGCAACGAGGCCGGACCGGACCGCGGTGCCTTCGTCGTGTCCGTACGCCTCCCACCACCCCAGGGCGGCCGACGGGCCCGGCGCGCACCATCGCAAGGGGGGCGGCACACCGCCGTGAAGAGGATGTTCGTTGCTCCGGATCCGGGGCGCACGAGGCTGAAGAACTCGGCTCGCGCGGTGATCGGCGTCGCCGCCGCCGTGGCCCTCGCCGAACTGTGCGGTCTCTCCCTCACCGCCTCCATCACCGGGGGACTGGCGGCCCTGCTCGCCCTCTTCACCGTGCTCGACCCGAAGGTGTCGGCCCAGCGCGTCACCACCGCCCTGCTGCCCGTCGCCGGATTCCCGGTCCTGGCGCTGGCCACCACCCTGCACGGAGTGCCCCTCGCCCGCGACGCCGCGTTCCTCGCCGTCGTCTTCGTCGGGGTCTACGCCCGCCGCTGGGGGCCGCGCGGGCACGCCCTCGGCATCTTCGGCTTCATGATGTTCTTCGTCACCCAGTTCCTGCACGCCGTGCCCGCGCAGCTGCCCGAGCTGTTCGCCGCCGTCGGGCTGGCGCTCCTCGCCTCCGGGGCCGTGCGCTTCGTACTGTGGCCCATCGAGCGGCGTACCCCGCCGCCCGCGGCCCCGCCCGGGCTGCCGGGCACCGGGCTCGCGCGGCCCACCACCCGGCAGGCCTTCCAGGCCACCGCCGCCTGTGCCTTCGCGCTCGCCATCGGCCAGGCGCTCTCCGAGGACCGCTGGTACTGGGCGGTCGGCACCGCCTGGTGGATCTTCGTCAACACCACCTCCCGCGGCGAGACCCTCGTACGCGGCTTCCGCCGGGTCCTCGGCACCGTCCTCGGCATCGCCGCCGGCCTGCTGATCGCCGTACCGCTGCACGGAGCACCGGCGCCCACCGCCGTACTCGTCGCCGTGTGCGTCTTCGGGATCTTCTACACCGCGGCGCCCTCGTACTCCTGGATGATGTTCTTCGTGACCGTCATGGCCGGGCTGCTCTACGGCCTCCTCGGGGTCCTGCACCCCGGTCTGCTGCTCCTGCGGTTCCAGGAGACCGCGATCGGCGCGCTCGGGGCCGCCCTCGCCGTGGTCCTCATCCTGCCGGTCACCACCCACGCCACCAACGACGCCTGGATCCAGCGCGCGCTGCGCTGCGTCCACGCGGCGACCGCCGAAGCCACCGCCCGGCTGGCCGGTTCCCCGACCGCCGATCCCGCGCCGCACGCGGCCGAGCTGGAGGTGCTGCTGGCCCGCGTCCGGATGGCACTCGCCCCGCTCGTGCACCCGCTCAGCCCGTTCCGGGGGCGCAAGGCACGCGCCGGACAGGTCATCGCGCTGCTGGACGACTGCGCCCGCGAGGTGCGCGGCCTCGCGGCGGTCGCCGCCGACCCGGACGCGAGCCACGACGCCCGCCTCGCGGCAGCCTGCTGGCGCGTCGAGGCGGCCGTGGAGGCGCTGACCGCGGACGAGAGGAAACGCCACGCGCACACCGCGGCGCCCGACACGGTCCCGCGACCTGCCGCCACCGAACCCGCACTCGCCCACTTGCACGGCCTCGAACAGGCGCTCGCCGAACTCGCCGGGCCGCTGCGCAGCTCCCGGCACTCTCCCCTGGTCGATGCCTGACCTCGACTCGACGGGCACTCCGACAGCCGCCGGCCCTGCCGTCAGTCGGCGGGCTTGCCGGGCTCGTCATGGGTGGAGCAGTGGATGCCGCCGCCGCCCGAGGCGATCGTGTCGATCTCGACCGGCACGATGTCGCGCTTGGGGAAGTGCTCCTGAAGGATTCCCCGTGCCCGGTCGTCGGCCTTGGCGTCGCCGAAGCGGGGCATGAACACGGAGTCGTTGGCGACGTAGAAATTGGCGTACGTCGACACGAAGTCGTCGCCGCGGC
Source organism: Streptomyces sp. NPDC059874 (assembly GCF_042731135.1). Classification (NCBI taxonomy): domain Bacteria; kingdom Bacillati; phylum Actinomycetota; class Actinomycetes; order Kitasatosporales; family Streptomycetaceae; genus Streptomyces; species Streptomyces sp. NPDC059874. The sequence goes on along the minus strand of NZ_JBHWJY010000038.1, from coordinate 5,808 downwards.
CCGTGATCCTGTCCGGGTCGGGCTGAGGCAGATCGATGACCTCCAGGCGCCGTCCCCGAGCGTCGGTCGCCTGGGTGAGGACGGACTTTGCCTGGTCGGCCGAGCGGGACCAGGAATCGGCGGGCATGCCGGGGAACGCCTTGTCGAGGAGGACCACACCGGGCGCCGTGAACCGCACGAGGCTGTCGACGTGCGCGTCGGTGATGTCCTCGCCGCGTACGCCGGCCAGCCAGATGACCTTCTCGATGCCCAGGGTCTGCTTGAGCTCGGCCTCGATCTGGTCCCGGGTCTTGCCGCGGTTGCGGTTGTCGTTGACGATCGAGCTCTCCGTGACCAGGAGGGTGCCCTCGCCGTCGGTCTCGAAGGAGCCTCCCTCGGCGACCAGCGGCGCCTGGGTGCGCGGGATCTTGTACTTCTCCAGCAGGGTGCGGCCGACCTGGGCGTCGTTCTTGTGCTCCTGCTTGTTTCCCCAGCCGTTGAAGTTGAAGTCGACACCGATCACCTTGCCGCCCTCTTCCACGAACACCGGCACGGTGTCGCGCGCCCACAGGTCGTCGACCTGTAGGGGGATGACCTCGACCTCGGAGCCGCACGCCTTCTGGGCCGCGGCCTGCTGGTCCGGCCGGGCCATCATCACGACGTACTCGTAATCCGCGATCGCCCGTGCCACTCGGGCGATGTCCTCCCGTACGTAGCGCAGGTCCTCCTCCCAGACGGATGCCAGGGCGGGCCAGGACATGAAGGTGCGCGTGTGACTTTCCCACTCGGCACCCAGCCTCCGGGCGTCGGCCGACTTGGCGGCCTGGCCGGTGGCGGGGGAGGAGGAGGCGGGCCGCCCGGACTCACCGGGGCCGCAAGCCGAGGCGCCGAAGACGAACGCGCCGAAGCCGGCGAACGCGCGAAGGGCCGTACGGCGGGAGAGGGCGAGTTTGGACACGGGTGACTCCGATCGTGAACTGGCGGGATGAAGCTATCCGGCGGCGATGGGCGTTGCGGGGACGCGGGGCGCGGAGATCGCAGCCCGGGCCTGGTCGGAGCAGGGGGGGCGTCGGCTTCACCGTGTGAGGGGGCCGGGCTTGCCAGGAGCGGGTGGGGGCGCCTCGTTGCCACTCTTGCATTGACTGAAGTTTCAGTCAATTTTCGGGCGGCTCAGATGCCCCAGCTCCACTTCGACGGCTTCCAGCATGAGTTCACGGGCGTGCGACACGTGCAACACGCCGCTGAGCCAGCGCATGCTGAGTCCTTCGAGCAGTGCGGTCAGCCGTTCGGCGGAGGCCGTGAGCGCGGGGGCGGGTGTCATCGGCTGCGCACACGCGAGCAGGAAGGCGACTTCCTGGACCCAGCTCAGGCCCGCTTTGGCCAGGTCCTCTCGCAGCTCGGGCTCGAAGATCGCGCTGGCGCGCAGTTCGCCCCACGCCGTGCTGTTCTCGCGCACCGCGGCCACGTCCTGGAATTCGAGCAGCAGGGACTGCTCCAGGGTCTTGCGAGGGTCGGACGGGGAGGCGTCCATGTCGTCGAGGCCGCCCGTGTAACGTTCCGCGCGGTCGTTGATGAACTCCAGGGTGCGGCGGAGAATGCCGGCCCGGTCCTTGAAGTGGTAGTAGACGAGCGCTGTGGACACCCCGGCTTCGGCCGCGAGCTCCTCCACGCGCAGCCCGCGGACCCCCCGCCGGGCTATGAGCCGGGCGGCCGCTTCCAAGATCGCCGTTCTGCGGTCCGTCACTGCCTGATCCCTCCTGATGCTCTCGATGGGCATCGTCTCACATTGACTGAATCTTCAGTTAGCGACACGATGCGGTCCAGCCGGCTCGGACCCCCGTGAGATCGGCGGCTACCGCCTCCAGGCCCGGCTGGGCTCGGGCGGTATGGGGGTGGCGTACCTGGCCCACACTCCGGGGGGTCGCCCGATCGCCTTGAAGGCGGTGCGCGCGGACTTTGCCGGAGATCCCGAATTCCGGCGGCGCTTCGCTCGGGAAGTCGCCAGTGCCCGGCGCATCCACGGGCTGTTCATCGCCCAGGTGGCCGTTCGGGGGTGGACGCCCCCACCCCGTGGCTGGCCACCGCCTTCGTGCCCGGCCCGTCCTTGCAGCAGGTGGTGGAGCGCCACGGTCCGCTGTCGGTGCGCACGGTGCTGTTGCTCGTGGCGGGGATCGCCGAGGCGCTCGAGGTCATCCACCGGGCCGGGGTGGTCCACCGGGACCTCAAGCCCGCCAACGTCCTGATCGCCGAGGACGGCCCCCGCGTCATCGACTTCGGGATCGCGCGCGGCCGACGCCACCGCGCTGACCGGTGTCGGACTGCGGATCGGCACCGCCGCGTTCATGGCACCGGAACAGGCGATGGGCCTACAAGTCACACCGAGCGGAGTCGGCCGCCCTCTACGAGGTGGTTCACGAACAGCCCGACCTCTCCAGGGTGCCGTCCGACCTGCACGATCTCCTGTCGTGGTGTCTGTCCAAGCGGGCCGGTGACCGACCCGCGCCGAGTGATCTGATCTCGGCCGTACGGGCCCATCCCGCCGTGGGCCATCGTCTGGAGTTCACCGACGGCTGGCTCCCCCGCCAGGTCGGCAGGGAGATATCCGGGCACGTCGAGCAGGCGGCCCCCGCCCACGACCGGCTCACCCTCACGGCCCCGGCGGCTCCATCTCCGCGCGCCGCGAACAGCGTTCGGTCGGATCCGCCCTCCCGTCGAGCGCGCCGGCGTGGACGCCGACTGCCGGTCATCGCTCTGTCGGCAGTCTCCGCGCTGCTGCCGGCAGGCGCCGCGGCCTACCACCTTGACGTCCCGGACGGGTAGGAGACGGGTTCCCCCGCCGCTCCGGGCGGTCACTCCGAAACGCCCTCCTCGTCGGGCGCCGCCTTCACCGCCGGCTACGCGAACGTCGAACTGACCTCTCCGGAGCCGACCTACGAATTCGATCTCAAGGCCGGAAAGGTGGTCCCGGCGGAGACAGCCACCTGGTACCTGGCGCGCAGCCAGACCGGGTTCGTCGCCCCCGAGGACAGCGACGCCTTCATCGCGGCCGGGGACGAGCTGAGCCCCGCCAGCGCCTGATCGAGGCCGCACCGGGCGGCGGACCCGTCACAGTGGAAATGAGCCACCACCGGAGCACGGGGGGAGACGGAGCCCGAGCCGTCCGCACCCGCTCACCCGTGGTGCGCCCGGGCTCGGTGCGACGCGGAGACCGATTCCGCGTGGTCAGGAGCGGCCGGGTAAGGTTCGCCGCATGGCCCGACGCAAATCCATTCTCGAAGCGGCCGCCCGGGTGATTGCCAGGAGCGGCGTCCGTGGCCTGCGTGTGGAGGAAGTGGCGGCCGAGGCGGGCGTGTCCACCTCGCTGCTCTACTACCACTTCAAGGACCGCACCGGTCTCTTGCGGGCGACGCTCGAGTTCATCAACGACCGGGCCGAGCGCTACACCACGACCCGAGACGCGGACGCGGAACCGCTCAGCCCCCGTGAGGAACTCGCGGAGACCCTCCTCCTGGAACTCCAGGACACCGATGAGGTCCGCGAGAACAGTTCTGCCTGGGGCGAGTTGAGGGCGAGCGCCGTCTTCGACGAGGTGCTGCGGGAGGATCTGGCCCGGGCGACCCTGGTGTGGGTTCAGGAGGTCGCCGCTCTGCTGGGTCAGGTCGAGCCGATGGCCCCGGCGGCCGCCCTGGCCGCGGCCGGTGAGCGGCTCACCGCCCTCCTGGAGGGGCTGAGCATGCGCTGGCTCAGTGGCGGACTCCAGATGACACATGCGCGCACGCTGATGGAAGGCGCGATCGACGCCGAACTGGCGCGACTGCGCCAGAAGTAACCCCGGCTCGGCGCCGTCGCCCCGGGCTTCTACGCACGTGATGACCGAACACGGTGTCCGCACGCCTCGCGTGTTGACTGATTTTTCAGTCAGTGACAGAGTGATGCCACTGCCGGACATGGTGTCCGGCGCCGCACCGCACCCGATGCGAGCCGCGGCCGTATGGGCCGCAGTGCCGCCCTCGCTGCCCCTGCCGTTCGCCCGGTCCACTTCCCGACCGATGCCGGCCCCCTGCCCCGCGACGATCCCCGCGGCGGCCTCCTGCCCACCTTCCGGAGGAAGGAATGAAGCCATGGCACTGACTCCCACCGAGCGTGACCGGCTCCTGCTGTTCACCGCTGCCGAGCTGGCCCGGTCCCGCCGTGCCCGGGGGCTCCGTCTGAACGTCCCCGAGGCGACCGCACTCATCGCGGACACGGTCTGCGAGGCAGCCCGTGACGGCCTGCGCCTCGCTGCCGCCATCGACCGCGGCCGCAGTGTGCTGGGGCCGGACGACGTGCTGCCCGGAGTCGCCGACGTGGTCACCGAGATCCAGGTCGAGGCCGTCTTCGCAGACGGCACGCGTCTGGCCGTGGTCAGCGCCCCGTTCGGAGCCCACCCCTGGGACCCGAGCGCGCCGGGTGCGGTCATCCCGGCCTCGGAGCCCGTACGAGGGCTTCGGCCGGCGGCGACCCTCGCGGTGCGCAACACCGCCACGGTGCCGGTCAGCGTCACTTCCCATTTCCACTTCTTCGAGGCGAACCCGCGCCTCGACTTCGATCGGGCCGCCGCCTACGGGATGCGCCTGGCGGTACCGGCGGGATCCTCCACACGCTTCGAACCCGGCGAGTCCGTGGACGTCGAACTGGTGCCGATGGGCGGTGCCCGGATCGCGATCGGCTTCGCGGGCCTGGTCGACGGACCCCTGGACGCGCCCGGTGCGAAGGGCGAGGCCCTGCGCAGGGCCGCGGCCTGCGGCTACCTGGGTGCCGAGCACGCGCGAGGAGCACGGTCATGAGCAAGCGGACCAGGCACGGCGACCACTGCGGGCCGGGCAGCCGGCACATCGACCCCCACGAGTACGCCACCGTGCACGGTCCTCGCGCCGGCGATCGGGTCCGCCTCGGCGACTCGGGTCTCGTCGTGCGCGTGGAGTCCGATTCGCAACTGCCCGGTGACGAGTTCCTCGCGGGCTTCGGCAAGACGGCCCGTGACGGCCTGCACCTGAAGGCCGCCGCCATCCGCGAGACCTGCGATGTCGTCATCAGCAACGTGCTGGTGATCGACGCGGTCGTCGGCATCCGCAAGGTCTCCATCGGCATCCGCGAGGGTCGTATCCACGCGATCGGTCGGGCCGGCAACCCCGACACCCTCGACGGGGTCGATGTCGTCGTCGGCACCGGTACCTCGATCGTCTCCGGCGAGGGTCTGATCGCCACCGCCGGGGCCGTGGACACGCACGTCCACCTGCTCTCGCCGCGCATCATGGAGGCGTCCCTCGCCTCCGGTGTGACCACGATCATCGGCCAGGAGATCGGGCCGAGTTGGGGCGTCGGCGTCAACTCCCCGTGGGCGCTGAAGCACGGGTTCAACGCCTTCGACGCCTGGCCCGTCAACATCGGCTTCCTGGCTCGCGGTTCCTCCTCCCACGAGGCGCCGCTGGTCGAGGCGCTGGCCGAGGGCGGTGCCTGCGGCTTCAAGGTCCACGAGGACATGGGCGCTCACACCCGTGCCCTGGACACCGCCCTGCGCGTGGCCGAGGAGCACGACGTACAGGTCGCCCTGCACAGCGACGGCCTGAACGAGTGCCTCTCCGTCGAGGACACCCTGCGGGTGCTGGATGGCCGCACCATCCACGCCTTCCACATCGAGGGCTGTGGCGGCGGGCACGTCCCGAACGTGCTGAAGATGGCGGGCGTGCCGAATGTCATCGGCTCCTCCACCAACCCCACCCTGCCCTTCGGCCGGGACGCGGTGGCGGAGCACTACGGCATGATCGTCTCCGTCCACGACCTCAAGCC
>NZ_JBHWJY010000037.1:76530-78091 GCF_042731135.1 Streptomyces sp. NPDC059874 | reverse complement strand
CGCCGGCGTTTGAGGCGCGGGTTCTGGGGCGGAGCCCCAACGCAGGGCCTAGCTCGGGGCTTCGGCGCCCCGGCGGGCGTAGAACCACCAGGCCACGACCACGCAGGAGGCGTAGAAGGCCACGAAGCCCCACATCGCGCTCGTCACCGCGAAGTTGGCGAACATCGCCGGGATGAAGAAGAAGCCGTAGGCGGCGATGGCGGCGGTGAAGCCGGTCACCGCGCCCGACTCGATCTCCGCCTGCTTCAGCGCGGCCGCGTACTCCGGCGTCCCCTGCGTCAGGCCCTTCAGGTGCAGGCCCCGGAAGATGACCGGGATCTGCCGGAAGGTCGACCCGTTGCCGATGCCCGAGAAGAAGAACGCCGACAGGAAGCAGAAGAAGAACCCGTAGAAGGAACCGGTGTCCGAGCCCGACGGGAGGAAGGTGATCACACCGATGATCGACGCCGCCATGCCCACGAAGGACAGGATCGTCACCCGCGCGCCGCCCAGCTTGTCGGCGATCCAACCGCCCGCCCAGCGGGCCAGCGCGCCCAAGGCCGGGCCCATCCAGGCGTAGGTGGCCACCGAGTACGCGGGGAAGGTGGTCTTGATCAGCAGCGGCAGCGCCGCCGCGAAGCCGATGAAGGAGCCGAACGTGCCGACGTAGAGCCAGGTCATCAGCCAGTTGTGCTTGCGCTTGAAGATGATCTTCTGCTGGCTGAACGGGGTGGAGGCCACCTTCAGGTCGTTCTGGCCGAACCAGGCCACCACGGCGAGGACGATCAGCACCGGGACCCACACGAAGGCGGCGTTCTGGAGGTAGATCTCCGAGCCGTTCGCCTTCTTCTGACCGGCGCCGATGGCGAGGACCGAGGACGTGATCAGGATGGGGGTCAGGAGCTGGACGACCGAGACGCCCAGGTTGCCCAGGCCGCCGTTGATGCCGGTCGCGTTGCCCTTCTCCTGCTTCGGGTAGAAGAAGCCGATGTTGGCGAGCGAGGAGGAGAAGTTCGCGCCGCCGATACCGCACAGCGCGGCGATCGCGATCATCGTGCCGTACGAGGTCGACGGGTCCTGCACCGCGAAGCCCAGCCACAGCAGCGGAACGATCAGTACCACGGTGGACAGCGCGGTGAAGCGGCGCTGGCCGATCATCGGGCCGAGGAAGGTGTAGAAGATGCGGGCCGTGCCGCCGGTGATGCCGGGGACGGCCGTGAGCCAGAACAGCTGGGACTGGCTGAAGCCGAAGCCGACGTCCTTGAGGTTGGTCGCCGTGATGCTCCACACCTGCCAGACCACGAAGGCCACCAGCAGGGCCGGCACCGCGATCCACAGGTTGCGGGTGGCGACCTTCTTCCCGGTGCTCCGCCAGAAGGACGGGTCCTCCGGCGTCCAGTCGGTGATGGTGCGGCCCGGCCGGTACTGCGCCGAATCAGCGAGCTGCGGCCGTACCGCGTCCTGCGTGGCGGAACTCATGGCTTCGTCCTCATGCGTCGAGGGGTGTCCTTGCCTATCCAGATTCCGCCCCGGCCATGGCCCTGCGGCAGAGGAGAACGCACTGTGGGCGACGGGACAAGGT
>NZ_JBHWJY010000037.1:19781-76520 GCF_042731135.1 Streptomyces sp. NPDC059874 | reverse complement strand
GTGTCTTTTCTGGGGGGCTGGTAGTTGTTTATACGCCCCGGGGGGGGTCCTTCCCAATCCTGATTCCGCCCCGGCCCGGGCCCGGCGGCAGTGGATACCCCAGTGGGGGCGCGGGGACAAGGTCCCGTCGCCCACAGTGCGTTGGTCTGTCGCTCGGCTCGGCGAAGCTCAGCTCCGTGGGAGGACCCGTGCTCGGTGGTCGTCCCGCTGCTGCTGGGCGAGGGCCACCACTGCCGCGTGGCCGTCCCCGCCGTCCTCGGCCCGGCTATCGGTCCGCTCGGGGCAACCGGGTGGTGCGGGCTGCGCGTCCGGCCTGCTGAACCGGCGCCCGTCTGGTCTCCTGGCCGGTATGGCGTACCTCCCGATGACCGCCCGCAGCCGCGACGAGCACCACCGCACGGCCACCCCGCTGGAACTGTTCTTCGACCTGTGCTTCGTCGTCGCGATCGCGCAGGCCGGCGCCCGGCTGGTGCACGCGCTGGCGGAAGGCCATCCGGGGACGGGGGTGATCGGCTACTTCTTCGTCTTCTTCGGCGTGTGGTGGGCGTGGATGAACTTCACGTGGTTCGCCTCCGCCTACGACGTCGACGACGTCCCGTACCGGATCGCGACCCTCGTCCAGATCGCCGGTGTGCTCGTCTACGCGGCCGGGGTGAGCCGCGCCTTCGACGAGAACGACTGGACGGTCCCCGTCATCGGCTACATCATCATGCGCGTCGCACTGACCGCGCAGTGGCTGCGGGCGGCGGCCGGGGAGGAGGGCGCGGCGAGGTCTTCGGCGCTGAAGTACGCGGCCGGGCTGATGATCTGCCAGGCGGGCTGGGTGGCGCTGCTGTTCGCCCCGGACGGCGCGAAGCGCTGGCTGTTCCTGGTCCTGGCCGCTGCGGAGCTGCTGGTCCCGGCGCTCGCCGAGCGCGGGCACGAGACGCCGTGGCACGCGCACCACATCGTGGAGCGGTACGGCCTGTTCACCATCATCGTGCTGGGCGAGACGATCGCCGCGAGCACCGTGGCGGTGAAGTCGGCCATCGACGAACACGAGGCGCTGGGCCGGCTGCTGCCCATCGCGGGCGGCGGGCTGCTGATCGTCTTCGCCGCGTGGTGGATCTACTTCGTGGTGCCGATGCACGAACGGCTGACCTCCAACCGGGAGGCCATCCCGTGGGGGTACGGCCACCTGCTGATCTTCGCCTCGGGCGCGGCGATCGGGGCGGGCATCGAGGTCGCGGTGGAACACGCGGTCGGCGAGGCGCACATCTCCCAACTCGCGGCGAACGCGGCCGTGACCGTCCCGACCGCGCTGTTCCTCCTGATGGTCTGGCTCCTGCACTCCCGCCACTTCAAGCGCGGCCTGGCGCAACAACTGACCCTCCCGCTCTCGGCGGTGGTCGTCCTGGCGTGCACGTGGACGGGGCCGTACGCGGTCCTCTACGCGGGCCTCGTCTGCGCGGCCACCGTCACGGTGGGCCTGACCCTGGCCACTCGCAGCAGCCCCTGACTGCCCCGGGGCTCCGCCCCGTACCCCGCGCCTCAAACGCCGGCGGGGCTGGTTTCGGCCTGGCGTCAGCCTGTACGTGCGCGTAGCGCGCTCTTGCGCTCACGCGGAAAGGCCGCACCGACCGGATCACCGCCCGGCAATTCCAGCCCCGCCGGCGATTGAGGCGCCGCCGGAGGCAAATCCAGCCTCGCCGGCGTTTGAGGCGCGGGGTTCGGGGCGGAGCCCCGGCAGCGGCGCTCAGCCGAACCGTCACTCCTGCTCCCCCGGCGGCGTTGGCAGGCCATGACACTCCCCGCACAGCGCAACGGCCAAGCCCCCGGCAGGGAACTGGCCGAGCCAGGGTTCTGGCAACTGCCCCCGCAGCGGCGCCTCGCCGCCTTCGCCCGGCTACGGGAGATCGGCGGCCCGGTGTTCGTCCCCGACGGGCCCCGCGGACACTGGGCCCTCCTCCGGCACGCCCACGTGCAAGAGGCCAGCCGGCTGCCCAAGGTGTTCGCCAGTGCCCCCGGCGTGACCACCCCCGAGCCCGCCCGCTGGGTCAGGTCGCTGTTCGGGGACTCGATGGTCAATCTGGACGGCCCCGACCACGCCCAGCTCCGCAAGATCGTGCAGCGGGCGTTCACCCCCCGCCTGCTGGCGGCCGCCGAGGCGGACATCCATGCCGTGGCCACCCGCATCGTCGACGACGTACTGGCTGACCGGCCCGAGGAGTTCGTCTCGGCGGTGGCCTCCCGCCTGCCCCTGGAGGTCATCTGCAACATGATGGGCATCCCGGAGCGCTACCGCCCCGAGATCGCCGACCGCGTGAACCACGCCTCCGAGAACATCGGCGTGGAGCGCGGCCTGGCCTCCCGGCTGCGGATGCCCGGTCGGGGTTTGCGCGCCCTCGCGCGCATGCAGCGGATGGTGTCGGGCATCGGGCGGGAGCGCCGCAAGAACCCCACCGACGACCTGATCTCGGCGCTGGTCTGCGCGAACGTGGACGGCCAGGCCCTCGGCGCCCGCCAACTCGGGGCCTTCTTCTCCCTCTTGATGGTCGCCGGGGTGGAGACCACCCGCAACGCGATCACCCACGGCCTGACCCTGCTCACCGACCACCCGGACCAACGGGACCTGCTGCTGTCGGACTTCGAGGAGTACGCGGACGGCGCGGTCGAGGAGATGATCCGGCACTCGACGCCGATCATCCAGTTCCGCCGGACGGTCGTGGCCGAACACACCATGGAGGGACACCTGTTCCGCCCCGGCGACAAGGTGGTGCTGTACTACGCCTCCGCCAACCGCGACGAGGGGGTCTTCCCCGACCCCGACGCCTTCGACATCACCCGCTCGCCCAACCCCCACCTCGGGTTCGGCGGCGGCGGACCGCACTTCTGCCTGGGCGCGCACCTGGCCCGGGTCGAGATGAGGGCCCTCTTCCACGAGCTGTTGACCCGGCCGGTGGGGCTGCGTGCGGTGGGCCTGCCCGATCTGGCGGGGTCGAACTTCGACAACCGGGTCCGCTCGCTCAAGTTCGCCTTCGAGCAGCCCTGAGGGCCGGCCACCGGGCAGGCTGGGAGCCCGGCGGCCGGAGCACGATGCCGTGCGGCGCGGCTACTTCTGCAGGCGCCGCACCGCGAGGACGCAGTGGGCGCTGCCCGTGAGCACCGCCTCGTCGCCCGCGAAGGCCTGCAGGGTCTCCGGGGCGACCGGCTCGCCCGGGACCGCCTCGGGCCAGGCCCGCGTGGCGAAGAGGAAGTACGCCTGTCCGCTCTCGTCCGCCGCGGCGACCCACTCGTCGGGGGCGGTGCACCGCGCGTTCATCCCGGGCAGGGTGAGCGCGATCTGGTTGCCCTCCAGCAGGATCTGCACCGGGAAGTTGGCCGGGTTGCGGGTCCCGTCCATGACGACGTCGCCGATGGGCAGGCCGATCTCCTCCAGCAGCCCGCGGGCCGCCGCCTCGCCGGCCTCCGGGCCGCCCGGGCCGTCACCGAGGGTGTAGGCGAGGAGGTACGGGATGTCGTGCGCCTCGGAGGGGTCGCCGATCCAGGCGAGCACGGAAAGGGTGCCGAGCTGGGTCCGGTCGATTTCGGCTTGAGTAGAAGTCATGCGCCGCACCCTAGTGGTCCGGCCGCCGAGCATTTCACGGCCTTTCACCCGGGCGGGCTAGACGGCCCAGAATCCCTCTCCGGAATTCGCCCGAATGTTCGTGTCCTGGTACTGGAGCCGGTCAATGCGCGCGTTTTCCGGGATTTCGAACACCACCCAGCCTTCGACCCGTTCACCGACCGCGAGGGAATCGAAGACGAGCGGTTTGCCGGTCGTCAGTTCGCCGGTGGGCACCACCCCGTGGCGCCCTCCTGCGCTGTCGTGCGCCCACATGCGTCCGAGCGCCCCGTAAGAGTCCCCGCCCACGTTGACGAAGGACATCGAGGCGGCCACCCACCGCTTCCCGGGAGCCGGGGCGAAGTTCTTCTCCACGCTGATCGCCGGGTCCACGTACGCGCCCAGCACCACTTGGAGGTGACGGCCGACCTGTCGGCCGTGCACCCGTACGGAGTCACCCACATGGGCATCCTTCGCCCCGGTCCGGGCGGGGGCCGCCGCGCCCGGAGCCCCGTCGTCCACGGGGACGGCGGGCGCGGCCGCGGGGGCGAGCGCGGCGCGCTCGGGGGCGCTGTCGCAGGCCGTGGCGCCGAGCAGGAGCAGCGGCAGGAGGGTGGCGGCCCCGAGGACGGGGAGCGGGCGGGGGGACTGGCGCATTCGGGATCCCTTCGGGATGTATTCCGGCCAGTCTCACGCCCCCGAGCGGGCAATTGCACACACCGACACGAGTGCGCGGAGCGAGTGGGCACGCCCGCCTGCCAGCACAATTCGTTCCGGCGGATTCCCGCCGCCGCGACCCACTTGGAGGAAGAATGCGCATGTCCGGCCGCCGAATGGCACTGGCAGTCCTGTCCGCACTGGCCGCCACCACCGTATTCACCGTCCCGGCCGGTGCCACCGTTTTCGACCAGGGTATTTCCGTACATCCTGAGGTTCACATCGCCGAGGACGGCGCCGTCACCCTTTCCGGCAGCTACCACTGCGAGCAGGCGTCACCCATGGGGGCGATCCAGATCAAGGCGACCGTCATCCAGGAGGGCACCCGGCTCAGCATCGGCGGCGGGGAGGTCGTCTGCGACGGCACGGAGCGCACGTGGGCGGCGCAAGCGCCGGGCTTCGTCTCGGGCAGCGTGCACCCGGGCCGCGCGACGGTCGCCGCGGAACTGCAGGAGATCCGCTTGTCGGGCCTGATGCCGACGTCGGTCACGACGGTCGCCCACGACACGCAGGACGTCGAGGTTCACGCGGCGCGCTGAGCGGTACCGGGCCCATGGCACGCGCCCGGCGGTCCGGTGGCCGCCGCCACCGGGGCCCGGGCGCTCGGTACCCGGCCCGCCCGTGCGGCGCCGTCGGCCGACGCACCGGCATCCGCGCCGGAAGCCCCGTCAGCGGCACTCGGGTGCGACGTCCGTCATCGACATGAACGCCACCGCCTGGCACCCGGGGTCCGCGTGCGGCCGTCCCGTCGTCCAGTCCACTACGGTCGGCACTCCGGCCGCCAGCAGGAGCAGGGCCAGGATGCCCGTCACCGCGCCCTTGCTCAGCCCGCGCACGGCGCGGTCCCGCGGAGCCGATTCGCTACGAAAGCTGTCATAGCCCGCATCATCACCCCACCCCGGACACCCCACAACTCGGCGTGACGGGCCGGTCACCCCACGCTCCGGGGGCTGCCGCCCGCGTCGAACTCGCACCACACCGCCTTGCCGTCACCACGGGACTCCACTCCCCAGTGCGTGGCCAGCGCGTCCACCAGCAGCAGCCCGCGCCCCGTGGTGGCCGCCTCGCCCGGGGAGCGCCGGCGCGGCCACACGCTGGAGCGGTCCTTGACCCACAGTCGGATCCGGCGGACCGGCTCCGGCAGCACCTCCATGGTCAGCACCGCCCCGCCGTCGGTGTGCAGCAGAGCGTTGACCAGCAGTTCCCCGGCGGCCAGCTCCACGTCGTCGGCGAGCTCCGGCATGCCCCAGTCGCGCAGCGCCTGCCGCAGCGCGTAGCGGGCCTCCGACAGCCCCTCCGGGTCGGCCTGGTGCACGTACTGGTGGATGCGCGGGGCCCGGTGGGTGCCCGGGTCGGGGGCCCGGCGCAGGACCAGCAGGGCCACGTCGTCCCCGGAACCCCAGCGCTCCCACAGCCGGTCCGAGAGGTGGTCGGCGAGCGCCCCGGCCTCCTGCGGCCCGCTGCGCACCGCGTGGGCGAGGGCGTCCATGCCCTGGGTGATGGCGGTCCCGGGCTCCTCCACGAGCCCGTCGGTGCACAGCACGAGCGTCTCGCCGGGGACCAGGTCGAGCCGGGTCTCGGGGAACTCCTCCTGCTCGAAGACCGAGGCCAGCCCCAGCGGCAGGCCGCCGCGCACGTTGGGCCAGCCGGTACGCCCGTCCGTGTGCCGGATCAGCGGGCCGAGGTGGCCCGCACGGACGGCCCGTACGCCTCCGGTCTCCAGGTCCACCTGTGCGTACATGCAGGTCGCGAAGCGCTCGGTGTCCAGTTCGGCGAGGAAGCGCGAGGCCCGCGCCAGCACGGTGGACGGCGGGTGCCCCTCCCCCGCGTACGCCCGCAGCGCGATGCGCAGCTGGCCCATGATGGCGGCCGCGTGCGTGTCGTGGCCCTGTACGTCGCCCACGACGAGGCCGACCCGGTCGCGGGGCAGCGAGATCACGTCGTACCAGTCCCCGCCGACCTCCCGCCCGCTCCAGGCGGAGTGGTAGCGGACCGCGATCTCACCGCCCGTGATCTCGGGGATCCGGCGCGGCAGCATCGCGGCCTGCAGGCCCGTGGCGAACTCCCGCTCCTGGTCGAAGAGGAGCGCCCGCTGGAGCGACTGGGCCACGATGCCCGCCAGGCCCAGGCAGAGGTTGCGTTCCTCGGGGCTGAACTCGCTGCGCCGCCGGTAGAAGAGGACGAGTCCGCCGATGGCCTTGGCCTGGGCGATCAGCGGCAGGTAGGCGGCCGCGTCGTACTGGATCCGGCTCAGGTACTCGGCGAGCAGCGGGAACTCGCCGCCGAGCTCGGTGAGCGAGGTGACGAAACGTGCCTTCCGGGAGAGCACCGCCTGCGAGAGCGGGAGCGAGCCGTCCAGCCGGGTGAACTTCCGCTCGCTGAGGATCTCCAGGGTTTCCCCGCTCAGCGCGATGATCTTGATTGAGGCTCCCTCGACCAGCCCGAGCGCCAGCCCGTCCGCGCCGAGTCGCTCCAGGGCGCCCGCTCCGGTGAGGGCGGCCGTCACGTCGTCTACCGTCACCGCCCGCGACAGGGCCTCCGTGGTCCGCTGCACGATCGTGGTCTGCTGGGCGCGCGCCGTCTCCAGCTTGCGCAGCAGGGTGGCGTGGGCCAGCTCCGGCGTGGCGTCCCGGACGATCCCCACGATCCGGTACGGCCGCCCGTCGGGGTGCCGCAGCACCCGGCCCTGAGTGTGCGTCCACTGGTCGCTGCCGTCGCGCCGGCGCACCGTGAAGTACGAGCCGTACGTGTCCCCGCCGGAGTCCAGGACCGAGACCACGCTCTCGTTGAGCCGGGCGGCGTCCTCGGCCGGGATGCGCAGTCCGAGCCCCTCCGGGGTGCCGTCGAACTCCTCCGGCGCCACGTCGAAGACGGCCAGGCCGGCGTCGTCGAGCACCATCGTCCCGGCGCCCAGGTCCCACTCGAAGCTGCCCATGCCGTTCAGCGCGAGCCGTTCCCCGGGCCCGGTCGCCGGGGAGCCCCCGTCGGGCCGCAGGTCCCGCTCGGGTCCGTCCTGCTCCGCCGCTGCCAAGACTCACACCACCTAACGGCCGGGCCAGCACGGCTGGGAGATGAGCCGCTCCCACTCCTCGTCAGGATGCCCCGGAAGAGTGCGCCCGGCCTCTCGCCAGCGTTTGACGAGGGTGAGGTAGATCGTGGCGTGATCGGCGACGGGCCCCGTCTGGTACGCGGCCCCGTACCCTCCCCCAGACTCCGTCCGGGGGGACCCCCATGCGGATCCGTACGGTGCCCGGTGCGAGGACGCGGCCGCGGATCCGGCCGCCGGGGCCCTGGCAGGTTCGTACCCGGCGGTCCTGGGCGCCGCCGGCTGTTCCCCGCGGCTGGCGGGGATCCGCACCCATCCACGGCCCTGTGCTCGCTCCGCGCTCATCGCAGACCTCTCTCACCCGCAGTTCCGTCTCTCACCGCAGATACGTCCTCGGATGTCCGGCGGCGGCCCCGCGGGGCGCGATCGGTCTCGCGCCCGGCAACCGGCCCCCGGCGCCGAGGCGCTTTCGGACTCCTCTCACCAGTCTCCCCGCCGTGAAGCCCGCACCGTGCACGAATCGCATGGAAGGGCCGAATGAGGGAGCCGTCAGCAGCCCCGCGAAGAACAGTCCGGGCCACGAGGACTCGAACCCGGGGCCGAGCTCCGGCGTCCCTGTCTCCCCCACGGTCACCAGCGCGGCCCGCAGCCCCGCGTCGAGCAGCTCCAACCGGGCCAGGTCCGGGGCGAAGCCGGTGGCGGCGATGACGTGCGCGGTGTCCAGGACCACCGATTCCCCGGACCGGTTGGTCAGCCCGAGCCTGGTCCGCCCGCCCGCGGCCACCGCCCGGTGCAGTCGGTGCCCGAGCATGACGGGCACGTGCCGCTCGAAGCGCTCCCGCAACCACCAGGCGCCGGCCGGGCCCAGCGCGGTCGCCGCGATCCGCTCCCTGCTCTGCGCGGGCAGCCGGCGCACCGCCCACGGCAGCTCCGACCACACCCAGCTGCGCCAGCCGGTGCCGAGCCCGCTGTGCGGATCGCGCAGGGCGCGCAGCGGGGGCCGGCTCAGCGGCTGCGGCACCGTGTTCCAGTTCAGCCGGGTGCGCCGGGCGACCAGGCACGGCCGGGCGCCCTGCTCGGCGAGCAGCGCGGCGGTCTCCAGCGCCGCCTGCCCGGCCCCGAGCACGGCGACCTCCTGACCGGCGAAGCGGGCCAGGTCTCGGTGGCCGCTGCTGTGCGAGCAGTGGCCGGGCGGGAGCTCCCGCAGCGCCGGGGGAACGTGGACGAACGGCATCACCCCGACCGCGAGGGCCACCGTACGGGCGAGCAGCGGCGGTCCCTCGGCGGTGCGGACGCGGAAGCCCTCGCCCTGCGGGGTCACCTCCGTGACGGTCACCTCCTCCACCTCGGGCGCGGCCTGCCGGGCGAACCACATCCCGTACGAGCTGAACGTCCCGATCGGCAGCGGAGTGCCGTGTTCCGCACGCACTCCGCGGGTGGCGCAGTAGTCGGCCAGCGTGTGCCGGCCGTCCGGCGCGGAGAGGTTGGACGACCAGGGCTCCGACTTCAGGTACATCCCGTCGGGCATGTGGTCGCGCCAGGAGGCCATGGGCCGCCCGAGCACGCGTACGTCGAGCCCCGCGCCGGCCGCGTGGGCGGCGATCGACAGCCCGTACGGGCCCGCGCCGACCACCACGAGATCGTCCATCCGCGTCATGGCCACTCCTCCAGCTCGATGGGCACCGACCCGACCCGGGCCGCTGCGCGCCCCCGGCGGGTGGGCGTGGTCAACGGGTCACCAGTTCGTCCGGCTCCGCCGAAGCCTCCGGCGGAGCGGGGCGGGGGACCACCGTCGGCTCCGGCCGGTCCCGGCCCCGTTGGCGGGGGGCCCGCACCGCCGCGCGGGCGGTGCGCCGGCCGCGCCCGGGCGCGTCCCGCAGGGCGCGCGCCCCCTTGCCGAGCCCGCGCCCGAGGAAGGCCCCGATCATCGCGAGGAACGGCAGCGGGTCGTCGGCGGCGAACCAGGCGGCCTCCACCCGCCCCCGCCGGGCCCGGGCGGGCGTCGCCGGGAAGGAGCCGGGTCCGGCGGCCGGCGCCCGGCCCGCGGCCACCGCTCCGCGGCCGCCCCGCCTGGGCAGGGCCCGCCCCCGGACCGCGGCCAGCAGGGCGTAGTTCTCCGCGAGGAACACCCGGCCCGGGCCGCCCACGGGATCCGGTACCCGCTGACCCGTCAGGTCCAGGTACATCGCCTGTACGACGTCCAGCCCGGCCGAGTCGGTGAACAGCCGGAACTGCGCGCCCGGGCGCGGGTTGAAGTCCACCAGCCGGAAGACGCCCCGCTCGTCCCGGCGGAAGTCCAGGTCCAGGATCCCCTGGTAGCCGAGCCGTTCGGCGAGCCGCAGCCCCGCCTCCTCCACCGCCGGATCCGGCAGCCAGCGGCCGACCGCCGTCAGCCCCGTCCGCAACGGCCAGGACAGCTCCTTGCGGCCCGAGCCGGCGAGCAGCGGACGCCCGCCCCGGGCGAAGGCCCCGTGGAAGAACCAGTCGGTGTCCGGACCGGCCGGCAGGAACCGTTGGAGCAGCAGCGCGCTCCCGGCCTCGGCGGAGCGTTCGTACAGCCGGACCGCCTCGGCGGTGGTCCGCACGAGCGTGGTGCTCCGCAACCCCTCGCTCCCGGTGGGCAGCAGCCACGGCCGGCTCCACTTGGCCACCAGCGGCAGGCCCAGCCGCCACGCGGCGCGCGCCGCCTCGGCCCCGCTCCGCGGGACCGCCGTCTCCGGGTGCGGGATGTCCCACCGCGCGCAGAGCCGCGCCAACTCGGCCTTGTCCGCGACCCGGGCGGGCAGGTTGTCGGGCTGATGGGGAATCCGGAAGCGGCCGCCCAGCATCGGCGCGACCCGCGCCACTGCGATCGCGCTCAGATCGTCCATGGCGATGAGCACCGCCGGCCGCCCGATCCGCTCCGACACCCCGGTCAGGCACTCCAGCAGCGCCTCCGGCGCCTCCGGGTCCAGCCCGCCCGCCGGCCCCGGATGCACGGCGCGCAGGTACCGCGAACGCCCCATGGGACCTCCCCCGGCCTCGACGACGGCATGGACCTCCACGCCCTTGCGGCCGAGGGATCTGACGGCGCCAAGGGTTCCGTGGTGGAACGGATTCCGGTCGAGTCTGAGCACAACAGCGGGCACATGACTGGGATGCGCGTACATGGCAACGGTGTCTTTCACCTAGTCGGACCAAGCGGGGAGGATACGCAGATGCGAATGGCCTATGGGGCGGTCACCGGACAGGCCATTCGTCAGATCTGATGTCTAACGTCTTTGGCAAGCACACCGATTCGGGAAAGTCCGGGAGACACGCCATGCGCACACCACGTCGCCGACTGGCGAGCACCTGTATCGGTACGGTCGCGGCCGGACTGCTCGTCACCGGCGCCGCGCTGTCGGCGCCCCAGAAGGACCGGTCGGGACACGACGACATCGCCATGGGCGCCTATCTCGACTACGGGCCGCCCGGGGTCGCCCGCATCCCGTACCTGTCGAACTGGCTGGGCGGCAAGGAGATCCGGGTGGGCCACACCTACCTGCCCGGCGACCAGTGGGCCGGCATCGAGGGGAGGGTCTCCTTCCTGGCCGACTGGGCCGGGTGGCGCCTGGCCCGCCCCGGCCGGATGTTCGTGCTCAACGTGCCCATGCAGGAGCGCAACGAAGAGCGGGTGTCCGACTCCGAGGTGGCCCGGCTGATCCGGGCGGGCGCGCGGGGCGAGTACGACCTGCACTTCCGCAGGCTCGCCGAGCGGCTGGTGTCGCTGGGCGTCCCGGACACGGTGATCGTGCTCGGCTGGGAGATGAACGGCGTCACCTACACGCACCGCTGCGCGCCGGACCCGGAGAACTGGAAGGTGTACTGGAAGCGCATCGTCAACGCGATGCGGTCCGTCCCCGGTCAGAGGTTCAAGTTCGATTTCGCCCCGAACCGGGGTCCGGACGCGATCGGCTGGACCCGGTGCTATCCCGGCGACGACGTGGTCGACGTCATCGGAATGGATTCGTACGACCAGGCGCCCGGCCGGACCTTCGAGGACCAGGTCACCCAGCCGTACGGACTCCAACAGCACGTCGACTTCGCAGAAGCACACGGCAAGGAGATCTCGTACCCGGAGTGGGGACTGTTCCGGCACGGGGACAATCCGGAGTACGTGCGGCGCATGTTGCAGTGGATCGAGGTCCACAAACCGCTCTACCACACCATCACCGACTACTGCCCGCACGGCGTGTGGCAGTGCAAGCAGAACCCCGACTCGGCGAAGGTCTTCCGCGAGGCCCTCACGCCGGAGAAGGCCGGCCCGGTGATCCCGACCCCCGTGATCCCGACACCGGTGATCCCGACCCCCGTGATCCCCACCCCGGTCGTCCCCACGCCCGTCATCCCGACGCCGCAGATCCCCACACCCCAGATCCCGACGCCGCAGATCCCGATCCCGACGCCCTGGCCCGTGTCCCCGACACCCGAGGCCACCCCGGAGGTCACACCGAGCCCGGTCGTCCCCACGCCGGAGCCCACCCTCCCGGCGCCCCCGAGCCCCCTCGTACCGAGCCCCGACGTCCCGAGCCCGACCCCGAGCCCGGTGCCGTCGCCCGTCGCACCGAGCCCCCTCGTCCCGAAACCCGAGCCGACCCCGGCGAGCCCGGCCGCCCCGACCACGACGCCGAGGCCCACGCCCAAGCCGACGCCCAAGCCGGACACCCCGCCGACGAACAGCAAGCAGTGGTGCGTGCCGCTCAACTTCGGCGAGTGGCTCTCCAAGCTGGTCGGCAAGCAGTCGGTCTGCGTCAACGTCGACTGGGGCAAGGGTTCCGGCTACTGGCCCTTCTAGACGGGTCATCGCACGCGCAGCTCGTTGAGCCGCGCCCGCCAGTCCCTGGCGGCCGGCAGCGCCTCCCGCAGCGCGTCCACCGCCCGCTCGCGCCCCGCCACCTGCGACTCGTGCAGCCGCAGCAGGGGCGCGAGCGCGGTCCTGGCCAGCAGAAACCGCTGGTTGACGACCCGCTCCGGGCGCCAGTGGTTCTTGTACGGCTCGTTGCCGCGCAGGAAGCTCACCACCGGGCGCCCGTCGGCGAGCGCGCGCCCGGCCTCGTAGCGCAGCAGCAGCGTCGCCACGTCCACCTTCCGCGCGCGCAGGTCCGGGTCGGCGCCGTAGAGGTACCCGCCGCTCAGTCCGGCCGACAGCAGCGTGACGTTGGCCGCCACCACCTTCCCGTCCAGCCGGAACTCCGTCAGCCGGCCCTCCCCCGCCCGCACCATCCGCCGGGTGGCCCGGGTCAGGTGCTCGGCGAAGCGCGGCTTCAGGTGCTCGGGGGTCACCCCGCGGCCCCGCCACTGCTTCTCGTGCAGCCGCAGCAAGGTCCGTACGGCACGCGGCACTTCCTGCTCGGTGACCTCGTGCTCCTCGATCCCGGCCGCGTCTGTCTTGCGCAGCTTGGCCCGGACCCGTTGGGCGCCCGAGGCCGGCATCCGCTTGACCAGCTCGTCGAAGGGCAGCGCGGGAAGTTCCATGCAGGTGGAGTCGGTGAGCTGGGCCCCGATCCCGGGCCAGTGCTTGGACAGCTGCTCGACGGCCGCCCCGGGACGGACCTCGCGCAGGTCGACGACCGCGCCCCGGGCGGCCCGGTGCAGCCCGTGGGCCAGCGCGGGGACGACCTGGTCCGCGTGCTCGGCGGCCACGAGCACGTCGAAGTAGTCGGTGATGGGACCGCCGAGCGGGACCAGCAGCGGCAGCGGCCGGTGTACGAGCATCAGCGCGGCCGCGCCGACCAGTTCCTCGCCGCGCCGCACGAGGACGATCCGCAGCCGGCCGTCCTTCCCGTACGACAGCCACCAGGAGTGCAGCCAGGCGTGGCTCTGGAAGGGGGTGGCGGTGGGACAGCCGCGGACGAGACGGTTCCACGGCTCCTCCAAGGCGGCGAACTGCCGGGGGTCGCGGCACAGGGTCACCGACAAGGGCCGGCCTGCGGAGCCCCGCGTCATCGCACGGACTCCTTCTCCTTGGTCTCGGCGTGCTCACCCTGCGCGGGAAGGGAGGCGTACTCCTCGACGACCGGCTCCACGACCGTGTCCCGCTCCTCGGGGCGTCGCGCGCGGCCGGGCCGGGCGAGCAGCCACAGCCCTCCGAGCAGGCCTCCGGCGCACAGCCCGACGGCGCCGCTGATGGCGGCGGACGGGGAGGCGGGGTCGGTCGGGGCCACTGCCTGGTTGAAGAGGAGCAGCTGCACACCGGTGTTCTTGGCGGCCTGGTTGCTGCTGAGCGAGAGCGCGTCGGCGACGGCGTTCGCGATGTCGGCGGCCTCGGCGGGGCTCTTCGAGGTGCCGGTGATGGCGATCATCGGGGACTCGGGGGAGGTCTCGGCCCGCACGTGGGTGCGCAGCTGCCGGGCACTGATCCCCGCGCGGGGCTGGGCGTAGGCGAGAGTGGAGCTGCTGGTGGCGATACGGGCGTACGCCTGCGCGAAGCCGAGGGCGGTGGCGGGCTCGGTGGTGTCGTCCGGGACGGCGACGACGTAGCTGGTGGCGGCGTACTCGGGCGCCTTGAGCACCCCGTACGCCCCACCCGCGGCCAGCCCGAGCACTGCGCACACGGGCAACGGCCACCACGCGGGCGGCCGTGGCCGGCGCAGCCGGCGTTCGGAGCGGTGGTCGGACTTCTTCTGATCGACGGTGTCGGCCATGAGCGTGCGCTCGCTTCCTGTGTCGAGGGGAGTTCTTTCGGTCCTGCGGGGGCCTGGTCGCATCAGCCGGCGTCGGCACCACCCGGCGTCCCTGCCGGCCGTGGCCCGAGCGGATCCTGCGCCCGCACCGCAAGCCCCGGACCGGCCACATCCAGCCCCGCCGGCGTTTGAGGCGCGGGGTCCGGGGCGGCGACCCGAGCGGTGTCGAGGGCCAGGTCGTAGACGTCCAGCAGTTGCCGCGCGCTGCGGGCGATGTCGTAGCGGCGGACCACCGGCGGCGGCGGCAGTCGCTTGGCGCCCGCCTCCATGTGGCCGCGCAGGGCCGCGACGAGCTCCTCCGTCCCGGTACCGATACGACGGGCCCCCGGCGCCTGCGCGGCCGGCAGGTCGTCGATGGCCGGGCAGGTCACGTGGAGCACGGGCAGCCCGGCCGCCAGGGCCTCGACCACCGCCAGCCCGAACGCCTCCTCCCGCGAGGGGGAAACGAACACGTCCATCGCGGCCAGCAGCGCGGGGATCCCCGGCGTGCGCCCGTCCGAGCTGTCGCCCAGCGGGTCCCGCTCCCCCAGCAGGTGGATCCGGCTCTGCGCGCCCAGCTCCGCGGCCAGCCTGCGCAGGGCGGCCCGCTCCGGCCCGTCCCCCGCCAGCAGCAGGTGCGCCCCCGGCAGCGCCGCCACGGCCCGCACCAGCACGTCGAACCGCTTGCCCGGCACCAGCCGCCCGACCCCGCCGACCACGAAGGCCCGTTCGGGCAGACCGGTCCGGGCCCGCGTGGAACGCCGCACACCCTCGTCGAAGCGGAAGCGGACGGCCTCGATCCCGTTCGGGACGACGTGCACCCGCGCGGCCGGCACCCCCCACGCCTCCAGTCGGGCGGCGACGGTGTCGGACACCGCGACCGTCGCCGCGCCCAGCCGCTCACTGGCCAGGTACAGCGCCCGCACCCCGCCCGACAGCGGCCGGCCCTCGATCTCCCCTTCCCCGAGGGAGTGTTCGGTGGCCACGGCCGCCCCGACGCCCGCGAGCCGCGCCGCGAGCCGCCCGTAGACGCAGGCCCGGTAGAGGTGGGTGTGCACGAGGTCGTACCGGCCGCGCCGGATGAACCGCACCAGCTTCGGCAGCGCCCCCAGGTCCCGGTTGCCGCTCATGCCCAGGTGTACGACCCGGACCCCGTCGGCGCGCAGGCCCTCGGCCACCGGCCCGGGGTTGGTCAGCGTCAGGACGTCGCACCGCATCGGCATGTGCCGCAGCAGCAGCCGCAGTTGCTGCTCGGCGCCGCCGACGCCGAGTCCGGTGATGATGTGCAGGGCCTTCACGGCAGGACCACCCGCCGGAGCTCCCGCACCTGGTGCCGCAGCTGCTTCACGCGCAGCCGCGCGCCGCCGTCGGCCTGGCTGACGTGGGTCCGCGGCAGGGCGTGCAGGCCGGCGAGCCGCCCGGGGTCGATGGCGCAGGCGTACGCGTACCCGGCGGCCCGGGTCGCCTCGACGACCCGGGCGTCGAGGTGCCCGTACGGGTAGCAGAACCCCTCCGGCAGCCTCCCGGTCAGCTCGCGCAGCAGGTCTCGGCTGCCCCGCAGCTCCTGCTGGAGCACGTCGTCGGTGGCCGTGGTGAGGTCTTGGTGGAGCAGCCCGTGCGAGCCGATCTCCTGCCCGGATCCGGCGACTTCACGGATGCCCTCGGCTGTCAGCAGGGACTTGCGCGGTCCCAGCGGGTCCCACACGTTGTCCACGCCGAGCCGCCCGGGCAGCACGAAGAGGGTGGCGGTGCAGTCGTAGCGGCGCAGCAGCGGCAGCGCCTGGGTCAGGAAGTCGGTGTAGCCGTCGTCGAAGGTCAGCCCGACCAGCCCGGCGCCGCGGCCGGCCGCGTTTGCCCGCAGCAGTTCGCCGACGGACACCCCGCGCAGACCGCGGGAGCGCAGCCACAGCAGCTGCGCCTCCAGCGTGCCGGGCGTGACGGTGATCCCGTACGGGTCCTCCGCGGGGTCGGTGAACTCGGCGATCGAGTGGTACATCAGGACCCACGGCGAGGCGGTCCGGCGGGCGGGGTCCACCATGGCGGCGGGCGCCGTGTCGGTGTCAGCGGACATTGCGGAACCTCTGCGTGAACTGGGAGATCTGACCGGGCAGGGCGGTGACTTCGAGGGCGCGTATGGCCATGCCGGTGGCCCCGAACATGGCCGGGACCAGCAGGCAGCCCAGCGCGGCGCTGAGCAGCGGGTCGGGGATCATGGGGCCGGCGATCCAGCCGGTGGCGCAGGCGGCGACGGCGGCGACGCCGAGCCGGCCGATGCTGACGGCGACCCGGCGGACCTGGATGGCGATGATGCGGGAGCCGAGGCCGGTGAGGAGGAGGGCCGCGGTGGTGGAGATGCCGGCCGCGTTGGCGGCGGCGATGCCGTAGGTGCCCCACCAGCGGACGGCGAAGGCTCCGGCCACGATGTTGACGAGGAGCCCGGCGCCCATCGCGAACGCCGGGAACCAGGTGGGCCGGGCGGTCGAGAAGAAGGGCCGGGACAACGCCCCGACGAGGCAGTGGCCGAGGAGACCGAGCCCGTACACCCGCATGACGGAGGCGGTGGCAAGGGTGTCCTGGCGGGTGAAGGCCCCCCGCTCGAACAGCACCTGGATGATCTGGGGTGCGTAGCCGATGACGAGTGCGCTGCCCATGAGCACCGCGAGCGCGGCCAGTGCCAGATCCTGCTCGACGCGGCGCCGGGCCTTCTCCCGCTCCCCGCCGGCCATGGCCTGGGCGACGACGGGGAAGGTGACGGTGCAGATCATCAGCGACAGCACCATCGGCATCTGCGCGACCTTCTGCGCGTAGTTCAGGTGGGAGATCGCCCCGGGCGGCAGGGATGCGGCCAGGAACCGCTCGACGAGCACCTGGGACTGCCGGAAGACGGCGAAGAAGATCACGGGTGCGATGACCCCGAAGGCGATCAGCGTGGGCCGGTCGCGGTCGCGCTGGCTGCGGGCGGCGCCCTTGGCCCGGGGCGGGCCGAAGCCGACGTTCCTGATGAAGGAGGGCAGTTGGACGAGCACCATCAGCAGCCCGCCGACGGCGACGCCGGCCGCGGCGGCGCGGACCCCCCACAGGGCGTGGAGGGCGACCATCGTCCCGATGATGCCGATGTTGTACGAGACGTAGATCGCGGCGGGCGGTACGAAGGTGCGGTGCGCGCGCAGCGCCGCGCTGAAGTATCCGGCGACTCCGAAGGAGAGCACGGTCAGGGCGGTCAGCCGGGTGCACTGGACGGCCAGTTCGGGATCGGGCAGGCCGGGGGCGAGCACGGCGACGACGGCCGGCGCGGCGACGACGAGCAGGGACGCGACGGCGGCGAGGAACAGCACGAGCCGCGGCAGGGTCGCCCCCACGAGCAGTCGTACGGGATCCTGCGCGCGGGCCTCCCTGCGCGAGAGGCCGGCCCGGGAGGCGGCCCGCCGGGCGAGGGCATGGCTGAAGGCGGGCACCATGAGCAGCGCCATGGCGTCCTCGATGAGCAGCGTCGAGGCCATCTCCGGCACGGTCCAGGCGATCAGGAAGGCGTCGCTGTCGTGACCGGCGCCGAAGAGGTGCGCGATGGTCTGGTCCCGCACCAACCCGAACACCGCCCCGGCGGCGGTCAGTCCGGCGGTGACCGCGGCGGCCTTGGCCAGGAACCGCCCGAGCGGGGGGCTCCCGCCGGCGCCGGCGGGGGGCGCGGCCGTAGGGGGTTCGCCCGTGCGGCGGGCGTAGCCGAGCCGCCCCCGGGCCCGCACCGGCGCGTCCCGGCCGTCGCCCGGCTCCTGCCCGGCCGGCCCGGGTCGCCCGGTGCGGGCGCCCACCGGGCCACCGGCCCGCGCGGCGATCCGCACGCTCCGCGGCCCGGAATCGCCGCCCGCGTATCCGCCGGGGCCGTATTCCGGCGAGGCCTGGGCCCCCGACACCGGTCCGGCCCCGGAGGTACGGGCGAGCCCGCCCGGCCCCGGTTCCGCCAGCCCGTCGGTGGAACGGGGCAGCGCGCCGCTCACGAAGCCGGGCTCCGGCGAACCCGGGTCGGTGCCCGACCCCGCCGAGCCGTCGGCGGACCACGGCAGCCCCCCGGTCACGAACCCGGGATCCGACACCGCGGGGACCCGGGCCGCGTCCGGTCGACGCGGGCCCGCCGGGCCGTCGGACGAGCGCGGCAGGCCGCCGGTCACGAAGCCGGGGTCCGCGGCCGCCGGGATGCGGGTCGGGTCCGGGGTGCCCGGGACATGGGTGGGGCCCGCTCCGGCCGGAGGGCCGGAGGCGGGCCGCCAAGGCGTGGTGTCCGTCACCGGCCGTCCGCACCCGGAACGGCGCGCCGGCCGGCCGGCCGGCCGCTGCGCCCGCCCGCGGCAGCCACCGCACCGCCGCGCCGGCGGCCTCCCGAACCCGCGGCCCCGACGGAGGCGGAGGCGGAACCCGCCGCGATGGCCGCGCCCGGCGGACCGGCAACCGCCGGGGAGGGAAGGGCCCACCAGGCGGCCAGTCCGATGATCACGCCGGTCAGGACCGTGGAAGGCCCGCCGATGTCCGCGTACAGGAAGTCGGTCAGCTGCCACACGAGCAGTCCGACGGCGATCAACCCGCAGTCCCGCGTGCCCGCGCCGGAGGCGAGCCGGCCGGAGGCGAACCGACCGGAGGCGAGCCGGCCGAGCCCCGCCACCAGCAGGACCGCCCAGCCGCCCGCCAGCGCCGTCAGGCCGATCAGCCCCTGCTCGCTCAGGACCAGCAGGTACATGTTGTGCGGGGAGAGCAGCGGCTGGCGGACGTAGCCCTGGCCCGCGCCCGCGGTGTCGCTGCCGGAGGACAGCCCCAGCGAGGAGTGCCCGTCCCGGTTGGCCGGGAAGCCCTTCAGCCCGACCCCGACCGCCGGCCGGTCGCGCCACATCGACTCCGCCGCGGCCCACATCGTGTAGCGGTCGGTCACCGACTGGTCGGGCGCGCTGGACACCTGGGTGATCGAGGTCAGCCGCTCGGCGACCATCTCGGAGCCGACCCCGAGCCCGCCCACCAGGACCACCCCGACCGCGCACAGCGCGACCAGCACCTTCAGCGCCCGCCGGATCCCGGCCAGGGTCATGACCAGCAGCGCCGCCCCGAGGGTGGCGATCCACGCGCCCCGGCTGAACGACAGCACCAACGGCACCACCAGCACCGGCGCGCAGCCCGCGGCGATCCTCCGGACCCGCCGTGGCGCTCCCGGCGCCAGCGCCAGCGCGATCGCCACGATCAACCCGTACGCCACCACCGTGGCCATGCCCATGACGTCACCGGGACCGAAGGTCCCCACGGCCCGGATGTCCTCGCCCTGGTACGAGGCCCCCGTGTGGGTCGCGTACTGCACGACCCCCATCGCGCCCTGCACCAGCGCCAGCACCACGAAGCACCCGGCGGCCAGCCGGAACTCCCCCGCGTCGCGCACCAGCAGCACCACCGCGCCCGGGACCAGGACGAAGACCTGCAGGTAGCGCACGAAGCCCGGCAGCGCCGCGTACGGGTCCCCCGCGGTCATCGTCGCCACCGCGAGCCCGACCCCCGGCGCCCCGAGCACGAGCACCCCCAACGGGCTCAATTCCCGCACCCGGCCGCGCAGCGCCTGCACGGCGCACACGAACACGAGCAGCAGCGAGGCCGCGTCCGCCGGGCCGACCTTCCCGGAGGCGGTCGCGTCTCCCGCCGGGAGCGGGGCCAGGAGGAACAGCACGGTCGCCGCGAGCGGCAGCAGCGGCCAGTGCCGCCGCAGCAGGCCCGGCACGTCGGGACTCGAACCGTCGAGGGATACCGCAAGGCTCATCAGCTGCCCCCCAGCCTGAAGCGGAAGAAGGAGGCCGCGGTGCGGGCGAGGATCCACAGGTCCTGCCACAGCGACCAGGTGTCGATGTAGTGGTTGTCGAAGCGGGCCCGGTCCTCGATGGAGGTGTCCCCGCGCAGGCCGTTGATCTGGGCCAGGCCGGTGATGCCGACGGGCATCCGGTGCCGGGCCTCGTAGCCGGGGTGGACGGTGGAGAACTTGGCGACGAAGAACGGCCGTTCGGGACGCGGTCCGACCAGGCTCATGTCACCTCGTACGACGTTCCACAGCTGCGGCAGCTCGTCCAGCGAGGACTTGCGCAGGAAGGAGCCGACCGCACTCATCCTGCGGTCCCCCGCGACCGTCCACCGGGTGGCGGCCTCGTGCTCGTCGGCGCGCAGCGTACGGAACTTCAGCAGGGTGAAGGGCCGCCCGTACAGGCCGACGCGCTCCTGCCGGAAGATCACCCCCGGCCCGTCCCCGATCCGTACGGCGAGCGCGCACGCGGCCATCACGGGCGCGGCGGCGATCAGCGCGACCAGCGCGAGCACGGCGTCGAGGCCCCGCTTCACCCAGCGCTCCAACGGCCGTGCCGGGCGCGGCAGCAGCGGCTGCACGGCGTATCCCCACAGCTGGTCGGCGGGGCACGCCACCCGCATGCCGGTGACCTTGGCGGTGCCGGCCGGGTCGGCGAGCCAGAGCCGGCAGCCGTGGTCGTGGAACAGCCGGACCAGCGAGGCGGTGCGCGCGTCGGCCTCCGGCGGGAGGGTGAACACCGCGTGCCGGACGGAGTTCTGGATGACCGCGCGCCGGACGTCCTCGTGGGTCGCGAGCAGCGGCAGGGCGCCGCCCTCCCCCTCCTCGCCCCCCGCGGTGTCGGCGACCCCGACCGGGCGCAGCCCGAACTCGGGGCGGCCGTGCAGGGCGGCGGCCACCGCGCCCGCACCGGCGCCGGGCCCCACGACGAGGGCGGAGGCGGGCCTGCGTACGGCCGTGCGGCGCCGACACTGGTTGACGAACCCGCGTCCCGCGCACGTCAGTACGACCTGAAGGCACACGGCGGCCAGCAGCACGCTCCAGCCCAGGGCCCGGCCCGGGTCGACGGCGGCGACGACCGCCGCGGCCGTACACCACAGGACGGCGGACCGCCCGGCCAGCGCGGGCAGTTCGAGGAGCGCGGAAGGGGCGAGCCGCGGCCGGTAAAGCCCGGCCTGCGCGTGCAGGACGGTGAGCAGCAGGGCCGCAGGGGCGGCCGCCTCGACGGGCAGGGCCGGTACGGGCAGGGCCGTCACGGTCAGTACGGCGGCCAGCGCGTCGGCGGTGAGCAGCGGGAGCACCAGCCCGCGGCGGCGGATCCGCTGCGGGCGCACGGCGGTCCGGGCCCGGTCGGCCTTGGGTCCGCGCGGGGGGTGGATGGCGGGCGCGGCACGGCGTGCCGCTGTGTTCGGCGCAGGCGCCAAGGCGGGCCCCGTGCCGCCCTGCCCGGTGTGCCGCCGGGCGGGTGCGCTGTCCATCGTCATCGGCTGATGCGCTCCTGGTTCAAGGGCCGGGGCCGGCCCAGCAGTTCGTGGTACAGACCGGTGACCGCGTCCGTGGTCCGCCGCACGTCGAAGTCGGTCCGGGCGTGCTGCCGGGCCTGCTCGCCGAGTTCGGCGAGCAGCCCCGGTTCGGCGAGCAGCCCTCCCAGGGCCTTGGCCAGCGCCGTCGGGTCCTCCGGCGGTACCAGGCACAGGCGTCCCTGGCCGGGCGGCAGGCTTTCGCGGGCACCGCTGACGTCGGAGACCAGGACCGGGCGGCCGCAGGCCATGGCTTCGAGCGGGGCGAGCGCCATGCCTTCCCACCGCGACGGCAGTACAACGAGATCGGCGGCCCGAAGCCACGGTCGGATGTCCGCGGCGGCTCCCGCGAAGAGCACCCCGGGCGGTGCCGTGCGGCGCAGCCGTTCGGTGTCGGGGCCGTCGCCGACGAGCGCGAGGCGGGCTCCGGGGACGGTGCCCAGCAGCTCCGGCCAGGCGCGCAGCAGCACGTCCTGCCCCTTCTGCCGGCAGAGCCGGCCCACGCAGACGGCGAGGGGCCCCTCACCCCGGAAGGCGGCGGGCAGCGGCAGTTCGGCACGCGCCATGGCCTTGTCGTGGTCGGGGTCCGGCGCGGCGGGGCGGAAGTGGTCCAGGTCGACGCCGTTGCGGATCACCGACCAGTGGGCGGTGATGCCCTCGGTCTCGCCCGCGCGGCGTTCCGACTCGCTGACGCAGAGCACCCGGTCGGCCCAGCGGGCCCCGTACCTCTCCCAGCGCAGCGCGAGGGCGGCGGTGGCCCCGCCCACGGCGTCGAAGGACCAGGCGTGGGGCTGGAAGACGGTGGGCACGGCGCCGCGCGCGGCGAGCCGCCCGGCCAGTCCCGCCTTGGCGCTGTGGGCGTGCAGCAGGTCGGGCCGGACGTGACGCAGCAGCCGTCGGGCCCCGAGGAGTTCGGCGGGCAGCCCGGGGCCGGGGGCCCGGCCGGCGCGCCAGGTGAGCACCTCGGCCCCGGCGTCCCGGGCGGCGTCGGCGAGGACGCCGCCGCGCGGGCAGCCGACGACGGTGCGCAGGCCTTCGGCGGTCTGGGCGCGGACGAGGTCGATGACGACCCTGGCCACACCGCCGTCGACGGGCTGGACGAGGTGGAGGACGGTCGTGGGCCGTGCGGCCCGCGGCTGTGTGGGCACGTGGAGTGCTCCTACGTTCAGCGGCGCGCGTCTGTCTGAACGAAGAGCACACCGAGGAAATGACCCTGACTTTCGCCCGTGAACCTGAAGTTGAGGCTGCGGGCGCCACCGGACAGGGCGGGACTCAGGTCGAACACGTCCGCGTCATATCCGAGATTGTTAATATGTTCGGGCTGTCGCACGAACGAGTGGTCTCCGAATTCCGCGACCGTGGAATTCATAACATCATTAAAAGGATTTTCTGCATCGCCGATGACCACCCGGCGCCCACTGTCGGACGTCACGGTGAGTGAATCCCCGAGGACCCCGCGGTCCCCGTCGTAGCCGACCAGCCCGACCTTCCCCGCGGCCCCGGGCGGCGCGTCCAAGCCCTCGACCTCGACGATCCCGTCGCCGGCTCGGGCGGCCAGCACCTCGAAGCCGTCCCACAGCGAGATCCGGCGCACCGGCTCCTTGGGGTGCTCGTAGGCGACGACCAGCGTCCAGCCGCCCCAGGCCCCCACCTCGGAGTGACCCATGGCGACGTTCAACTGGGAGACCGTCCACATCCCGGCCCCGCCCTTGCGCACCAGCGGGGTCACGTCGGCGGAGGCCTGGTAGGCATCGCTGCCGGCGTCCGTGCGGTGGCCGATCACCGTGTCGGCGAGGACCTCCTTGTAGGCACCGCCCGGCTCGGCGACCAGCACGCGCCCGTTGTCCTGCGGCGGCTTCTGCTCGCCCACGCGCAGGTTCCCGCCCCAGTAGAGCCGGGCGTACGAGACCTTCGCGCCCTGCGGGACCTTGAGCTCGGCCCGGGTGGAGTTGTAGGTGTCCGGGTCCACGTCGACCTCGCTGTAGAACATCTCGAAGTCGCCGTTGACCCCCGCCGCACCCCGCTTGACCTCGGCACACGGCTCGGCCTCCGGGGACTGCTCCTTGCGGCAGCCGATGGCGGAGTTGGACGCCCGGACCAGCCCGCCGTGCTGCACGGCCTGGTAACGCTCGGTGAAGGTGACCCGGGGAAGTTCTTTCGGAGCAGGGGCACTCGAAGCGGGTGACGCGGAAAGTGTGAGGCAGGACAGCAGGCCAAGCGTGCCGAGGATTCTGCGTGAGGAACCCATGGACCCCTGTCTCCATTTTCGATCAACGGGACAAAACAGGAGTGCACTTTGTCAGAAATCGGGCTGGAAATCACGTCGGACTCGCTCGTACGGCCTTTTGGGCGATGATGCGCACCCTCCGGACCGACGGGTCGTTATGGGTTGCACCATTGTTCGAACCGAAAGGAATTACGGAGATGAAGAAGAGGCTGGTGCGCGGCACCACCATGGCCGTCGCGAGCGCCGCCATGCTGATGGGCGGCGCGGGCCTCGCCTCCGCGCACGGCGGGGACGGCGCGACGGCAAGCGGCTTCGCGGGCGAGTCCCCCGGCGTTCTGAGCGGCAACCTGGGCCAGGTGCCGGTACACATCCCGGTGAACGCCTGCGGCAACACCGTGAACGTGATCGGCCTGCTGAACCCGGCGTTCGGCAACACCTGCGTGAACGTCTGACCGTCAACCGTGCCGCCCGAAACGGCTGCATCCGGGTGAAGCCACGCAACCCAAACCAGGGCCTGGCCGTTGATCCGAGTGCTCCACTACCGGGCAATCCTGCAAAAAAGGGACGACAATGATCAAGAAGATGATGGCCTCGGCCGCGGTTGCCGCCTCGGTCGTGGGCATGGGTGCGGCCATGGCGCCGCAGGCGATGGCGGTCGGCAACGACAACGGCATCAACACCGTGAACGGCAACGGCGCCTCGCAGATCTACGGCAACCAGGCCACCTACGGCAACATGAGCCCGCAGATGGCCCTGATCCAGGGCTCCTTCAACAAGCCCTGCATCGCCCTGCCCGCGAAGGCCAACGTGCAGTCCGTGCTGGCCCTCGTCAACGTCGGCGTCCAGGACATCCCGGTCCTGTCCAGCCCGCAGAACCAGCAGTGCACCGAGAACTCCACCCAGGCCAAGGGTGACGAGGCCCTCTCACACATCCTCAGCAACATCCCGGTGCTCTCCGGCAACGCCTCCGCCGGCAGCTGACCGAGCCCCGTGCCTGCGAGGCCGTCGCACCTTCGGGTCGCGACGGCCTCGCCGCGTGTAGGTCCCGAAAACATCTCCGTAAATCCACCGGCGGACCGGAAGCAGAATTCGAGCAGGGCATCGGAGTGAATTACCGAGCCGTAGCCGAAAATGTGGGGTTTCTTTTGCCCCGGCCGCTCGTTGTTAATTCTGCAGTGGATACGCCCCTGCGGGAAGGAATCGAAAAAAAATGACGTACAAGAAGGCAGTGGTGCTGGCCGCCGGCGCTCTGATGGCCGCCGGTGCCGCCTCCCCCGCCATGGCCGACTCGGTCGCCGACGGCAAGGCCGTGGGCTCCCCCGGCGTCCTCTCCGGCAACCTGCTCCAGGTTCCGGTGCACGTCCCGGTCAACGTCTGCGGCAACACCGTCAACGTGATCGCGCTGCTGAACCCCGCGTTCGGCAACACCTGCGTCAACGCCTGACGAAGCTCTGTGCCCGCAAGGGCAACCTCCTCGGAGTGGCCTCGGAGTGCACGGCGGTGCACTCCGAGGCCACCTTCGATTCAGCACCGGCACCACCGCCGGTAGACAGGGAAGGACCCATGCGACAGGTACTGAGCCGACAGGTACTGGGCAAGGGGATGCTCACGGCGGCAGCCGCGTCGAGTCTGCTCTCGATCGCCACCGGCGCGGCCTACGCACATCCCGGAGCGACGGCCGAGGCCTCGCATTCGCCGGGTGTGCTGGCCGGCAACAGCGTCTCGGTACCGATCACCTTCGCGCCGAACGTGTGCGGCAACAGCGTGGACGCCGGGGCGGGACTCAACCCCGCGATGGGCAACACGTGCGCCACCACGACGGGCGGGCACGCCGATGACGACCACGACTACTCGCGCTACCTCAGCCCCGAGAACGCGGAGGCCCTGGAGCGCTACCTCGACGAGCGCGAGGCGCGGCGCCGGGTGCCGGAGCAGCGCCACGAATCCCGGCACGACCAGCGGGCGCAGCCCGTTGAGCAGGTCAAGCCGGTCCAGCACGTCCAGCGGGACCAGCCGGTCCAGCGGGACCAGGGCGGCTACGGCGACTCCCACGAGGAGCAGCATCAGCAGCAGGGTGAGGAGGAGTGCGACGACCACCCCCGGCCCGAGGCGGAGCGCCCGGCCCCCGCACCCCACCCGGCTCCCCCCGCTCCCCCGCGGCCAAAGCCCCAGCCACAGCCCGAGAAGGAGCAGCCGCTCCCCGCCCCGGTCGAGGAGGAGGCCCCCAAGCCGCTCCCCGCACCGGCTCCGCAGGCGCCCGTCGAAGAGGCCCCCGCGCCACTGCCGGCCCCCGCCCCGGTCCCGGTCCCCGAGGCCCCCGTCGAGGAAGCCCCCGCGCCGCTGCCGGCCCCGGCCCCCGCCCCGGCTCCCGAGGCCCCCGTCGAGGAAGCCCCCGCGCCGCTCCCCGCACCGATGCCCGTACCGGCCCCGGTCGAGGAGGCTCCGCAGCCGCTCCCCGCCCCGGCTCCGCAGGCGCCCGCACCGACGCCCGACGGCAACGGTGGCCCCGACGAGGAGGAGTGCGACGAGGAGCACCCGGCGCCCGAGGCGGAGGAGACCCCCGCGCCCCGACCGCCGCGCGGGAGCCAGCCCGTGGAGCGCCCGACCGACCAGCCGCCGGCCGCCCCCGCGGGTGACACCCCCGTCCACCTGCCCCCGGCCCCGACTCCCGCGCCGGCTCCGCAGGCCCCGGCGCCCGCGCCCGTTCCCGTACCGGCGCACGTGACGGCGCCCGTGTTGGCCGAGACCGGCGCGGGTCAGCCCGCGGCCGCGGCGGCCCTCGCGTCCGCCCTGATCCTGGGCGGCGCCATTCTGTACCGGCGGTCGCGAATCGCCTGACCGGGAATACCGGTAATCGGAAGAAATATCGGCCGGAGGATCCCTCGTCGGATTCTCCGGCCGCTGTCATGACCACACTCTGCGCCGCGCCCCTCCGCGTTTCCGTACCGGCGGGCGATCGTTACCCATGGCGAAAGCGGCGCGACGGTCGCCGCTGACGCCTCTGTCCACGAAAAGAAGAGGATTTCGAATAATGAAGCTCTCGAAGGTCGCCGCTGTCGTCGTCGGCTCCGCAGCCGCCCTCGGCGCCTCCGCCCCCGCCTTCGCCGCCGATGCCCCGGCCGCCGCCATGCCCCCCATGAGCGTGACCAGCGGGGCGACGGAGGTGCTGAACGCCGTCAACCCCGTCACCGAGGCCCTCCCGCAGACCGCCGGCAACGCGCTGGCCGAGCAGGGCGACGCCATCAACAAGGTCGTGGGCACGGCCCAGAAGGTCAACAAGGTCCGCAACGACGTGCCCGGCACGGTCCTCGGCCTCGCGAACGGTGCCACCCAGGCGTCGCCGATGCTCGGCGGCGTCCAGCTCAACGGCGGCCAGGGCTGAGCCGCCCGGACAAGACTGTGGGCGCCACCGGCGAGGCCGGGGCGCCCACAGTCCGTTGAGCCGTCGAACCGCTGACGTCAGCTGTTGACGCAGATGTTGCCGAACGCCGGGTTCAGAGCGCCGATGACGTTCACGGAGTTGCCGCAGACGTTGATCGGAACGTGGACCGGAACCTGTCCCAGGTTGCCCGAGAGCACACCGGGGGAACCCGCGGCCACGCCGTCGGCCGACGAGTCGGCCGCGGCAGAGCCGGCGGCGCCGGCCGCAGCGAGACCGGCGGTGGCCAGGACCATGGCGGCCTTCTTGGCAGAGTTCATGGGAAGTGCACCTTCTGTTCGATGTACTGCCCCGATCCCGGGGCTCACATCGAGCGAAACGTCCCGGCTTCCCGGACGACACGGCCCCGCGCGGGATCAGACCTGTTCAGCTCAACGGCCTTCGTCGCACGCAGGGTTCCGGGCCGTCCGCTCCGCCCTACTGCAGGTCGGGGATCCCCGGGAGGTCGGGGATCTCGGGGATCTCGGGGATCTCGGGGATGTCCGGGGTCTCGGGGGCGAGTTCCGCCGGAGGCGTGAGCGGGACCGCCGGCTGGGCCGGGACGACCCCGTCGAGCGGCGGCAGCTCCACCGGTAGCTTGGGGATGAGGTCGGACAGGTCGGGGAGTTCGATCTCCGGGAGCTTCGGCAGCTCGATCGACGGCAGTGTCACCCCGCCGGGCAGCAGGCCCCCGACCGATTTGAGGAGATCCGCAAGGGTCTTGGTCAGGCCGGCGAGGAGGTCGTCGATCGGGCCGGCCGCGGCCCGTCCCTCCACTTTCTCGATCTGCCGCTGGGCTGCCGCCGCTCGCTGGTCGAGCGCGGCGGCGCCCTCACCGTCCGCGGCGCCCGCGGGGGCTGCCGCGCCGGTCAGTATGACGACGGCGAGGGCCGACGGGACGATCATGCGGGCGCGGGACGGCTTGGTGCGGTGCATGGGTGTTCCTTCTGGTGGTGGCATACAAACGGACCAGAGCGATCCGCTTCCTTACTCACCGTGCGAACACCTCGCACGGAGCGCAACCGGATCTTGAACCGGTGCAGGGTGCGTACGGGCTTCGCGCACGCGTCCGCAGAAGGCTCACCCCCTCCGGGGAAAACCCCGCGGCACGCGGGCCGTTTGAGTGAAGCACCGGAACCAACCCCCCGGCGGGGCAGTTGACCAGGGCGCTCCATCAGCGGGCACTCGTGCGACAAAAGGATCAAGATGTTCAAGAAGTTCATGACCGCCGCCGCGGTCTCCGCCGTCGCGGTCGGCGCGGGCGCCGCTGCCGCAGCCCCGGCCATGGCCATCGGCAACGACAACGGGGTCAACACCGTCAACGGCAACGGTGCCCAGCAGATCTACGGCAACCAGAAGACCCACGGCGAGCAGAGCCCGCAGCTCGGCCTGGTCCAGGGCACCCTGAACAAGCCCTGCATCGGCCTGCCCGCCAAGGTCAACGCCGAGTCGCTGATCGCCCTGGTCAACGTCGGTGTCCAGGACATCAACGTCCTGTCCAACCCGCAGAACCAGCAGTGCACCGAGAACTCCACCCAGGCCAAGGGCGACGAGCCGCTCTCCCACATCCTGGACAACATCCCGGTCCTCTCGGGCAACGGCTCCGTCGGCAGCTGATCTCCTCCCCCCAAACTCCGTCCGGGGGGACCCCCACCCGCGTCGAGCGACGAGGGCCCCGGCAGCGTCCGGCTGCCGGGGCCCTCGCGCGCCCCGCCCCATGTGGGGCCGTCACCCCGTCCAGAAGTCCCACCACCGGGTGAGGACCAGCATCCCGATCACCCCGGTGTGCAGGGCGGGCGGAGCCCAGCCGAACTCGCCGAAGAAGCCGCGCACCGGGCCGGGGGCGGGGAGGGTTCCCGTACGGACGTTGTGCGCGGTGACCGCCCAGAACATCAGCAGGGTCGCGAGCCAGGCCAGACAGCACCACAGGCAGAGCGCGTTGATCTCGTAGAGCGACTGGGCCATCAACCAGGAGCAGAACCCGACGCCGAAGAGCGTGCCCGCGTTCAGGCCGAGCCAGAACCAGCCGCGGTAGCGGGCACCGGCCAGCAGGCCCGCGGCGACGCACACCACGACGGCGTACGAGACCAGCCCGAGCATGGGGTTGGGGAAGCCGAACACCTGCGCCTGCTCGCTCTGCATCACACTGCCGCAGGAGACCACCGGGTTGAGGCTGCAGGCCGGCTTGAAGTCCGGGTCCTCCAACAGGAGGAACTTGTCGAGGGTGATCACCCAGGAGGCGAGGAGTCCGGCCGCACCGGTGATGGCCAGCAGCCAGGCCAAGCCCTTCGGAGCGGCCGCCGCGGCCTCCGGTTCGCCCTCGTGTCGACTGCCCGGCCGTCCCTGCTGACGCGGGACATCCACTGTATTCGTTGCCATGTGGCCCATAGTCCCGCGCTGTCCCACAGATCAGGCCTAACCATGCGCATCCGTACGCAAGTTGACCTGAAGGGGTGGCGGGAACCACGGATGGTTCCCGGACGTTTTACCGAACCCCGGACGTTATGTCAGAGCCAGGGGCTACGTTGAGCTTCCGCGAAGTGACTAGCTGCGACGGCCTGGAGACCCACCTTGAGCGATCCGTACGAGACAACCGAGGCGCACCTCGACCGACTCCTCGGCCGCACCCTCAACTCCTTCGACCTGCCTGACCGGTTGGTCGAGCGGCTCGGCGCCGCGCTCGCCCACAGCTCTTCGCTGTACACCACCCACCACAGCCCGGCGACGGGGCTGTGGCGGGAGACCCACCGGCACACCTACCTGTTGGCGGACGGCGGTTCGGTCTCCCTGTGGGAGCTGACGTACCGACTGGGCGAGGGCGACCGCACGGTCCGGCACGAGGTCTTCGCGAGCAAGGCGGAGATCTGCCTGGCCGTGGCCCGGTTGTTCGGCGCGGTCCCGGCCGACGCGGCGCTGGAGCCGGGCGACGACGATCCGGAGAACGACGTGGCCGTGCTGAGCGCGCTGTTCGCGGCCTCGGCGCCGGCGCAGCGGCACCGGGAGTACGCGGTCGAGGAGTCCGCCGACCACGCCCGGCGGGTCCTGCGCCGCGCGGAGAACGCGGACCGGCCCGGCGAGCCGGTGGCGGCGCTGCTGCGGTCCGCCTACGCGCACCACATCACGCAGGCCTTCGGCTCCCGGCACTGCCGCTTCGACGGGCGGGACGCGGGCTTCAGCCTGTACGAGCACGCCTTCGTACTGCTGGACGGTACGGAGCTCAGCCTGTGGGAGGTCGAGCACACGGCGACGCCGGACGGGCGGCACATGTGCGAGGTGTACGACAGCGAGGCGGCCGCGCGCGGAGCGATGGAGCTCCGCGCGCAAGTGCGGTGACGCTGCGGACAGGCGTACGGCCCGCCGGAGAACCGGCGGGCCGTCACGGAAGGTCCGAGCGATCAGAGGCGGCTACTCGCCGGCGACCCGGTAGTCGTTCCGGCGCCGCCTGACGGACGCCGCGTAGGTGACCAGCGACACGACGATGATCCCGATGCTGAGGACGAAGAGCACCAGGGAGATGTCCTCCACCTTGGTCAGCGCGAAGGCGATGCCCGCGAGCACCACGCAGACCCCCAAGCCCTTGAGGGAATTCATTGCTCTCCTTGGTTCACTTCCACGCGGAAACGCGGGTCACGTACGACTTGATGAGAGATGACACGAGCCAATAGGTCCGTACCACGGTGTAGACCAGCTCCGGAAGCAGCGAGGCTTCGACGAGCATCGCCTTCCAGCCGAGATTGCGTACCCGGAGCGCGGGATAGACGATCCAGAAGCCGACGAGCACCAGGAAGACCGGCTGGGTGGAGAAGCCGTGCTTCGCGGCCAGCCAGAGTTGTGACGTTCCCCATCCCAGGACGTAGGCGGATCCGAGGAGCGCCAGGATCATCGTGCAGATGGAGTGCCATGTGAACTTCGTCCAGCCGCGGGCACGCAGGGTGTCCACAGTGCCCCGGCTCCACCGCTCGCGCTGCTGGACGAGTTCGCGCAGGGTGGGCATGAGGTCGGTGTACGCGATGCAGAGCTGGTTGGCCGTCACCTTCCAGCCGGACTCCTTGAGCGCCAGGGTGGTCTCGTAATCCTCGACCAGGTTGGCGTGGTCCTCCCAGAAGACCTCGCCCCGCCAGTCGAGCAGGCTCTGCAGGGCCTCCGACCGGTAGAAGGAGCCGGCCCCGGACATGGTGTGGACGTCCTTGCGGTACCGGGAGTTGGCGGCCCGGCCGTACTCGATGATCTGCATGCCGAGGAGGTAGCGCTGCCAGGGGTTGCGCCACAGGCCGGTGCGGCCGAGGCAGGCGGCGCTGACACCGCCGAGCTCGGGGTCGGAGGCGATGACGTTGCGGGCCCGCTCGATGAACTTCGGGTGCAGCTCGGTGTCGGCGTCCATGACCAGGACGTGTCGTATCGCGCTGGTCAACCGCCCGCCGAGGGCCTCCCGGAGCCAGTCCAGGCCGTAGTTGAGGGCGCCCGCCTTCTTGTGCGGGTTGTCGGGGAGGTCCAGGACGACCGTCGGAGGCGTGCGCTCGTCGTCCGCGAACTGCTGCGCGAAGTCGTAGGTGCGGTCGGTCGAATTGTTGACGACCACGATGATGAGGTCGGGGCGCCGGGTTTGGGCGGCCAGCGACTCGAGTGACGTGAGGACGCCGACTTCCTCGTTGCGCGCGGGCACGAGAATGACGGTGTCGTAGAGCGTCTCATCGCCCGCGGCGTCCGGAGCTCCACGGCCTCTGCGGTGCCTACTGCGCGACGCATTCGCCGTTTGGGCGTGCCCGCCGCGCGCGCGGCGGGCACGCCGGCGCTCGATGGTGCCTGACAAGGCCTTCTCCCCCGGTAACGTCCAAACATGCAAAACCGGCAGCTCATGCCGAGTTTTGTAATCCCCCGCAAAGACGTTACCGCACGCACTTTCGTGGCCAACGGCCCAGTTCACGCCACTCGGTAAATGCAAAGCCGCATTCCGGTGAACAGCACGCCGATTTGGATGGCAAAACGTGACAACTGCGGCATTCCGATATCACCGAATCGGGCCGGGAGTGATCCAGAACACTTCCCCGCATCTCGAATGTTGATGGTTACGATGGCGCGGAATGCGCTCACCCAGGGATCCGAGGTGAAGCGGATTCATTCCCTCCCGTTTCCGCGCCCCAATAAGGA
This sequence comes from Streptomyces sp. NPDC059874, assembly GCF_042731135.1. NCBI lineage: Bacteria > Bacillati > Actinomycetota > Actinomycetes > Kitasatosporales > Streptomycetaceae > Streptomyces > Streptomyces sp. NPDC059874. Next base: position 44,360 of record NZ_JBHWJY010000037.1, on the reverse strand, counting down.
GCTTCCGTGAGCCGTGCCCGCCGCAACTCTCGACGTCGCGGAGGGACTGCACTGAAACTGACGGTTCTTCTTGTCGTGCTCATTGCAGGCGCCGGTGCCGTGGCGCTCTATCCCAAATTCCGCTCTACGGAATCCGCGCCCACGGGACTCGCGGTCCGCTATAAGACCGAGGGTCCTGCCACGGGCGCAGTTGCCAAGCCGTGGCTGGAAGTTGTGAACAATTCCAAGGAGACCGTGGCCCTCGACAAGGTGACTCTGCGGTACTACTTCAGCGCGGATGACGCTTCCGCTTACGGGTCCAATTGCGTGCGGTCGGACATCGGCTGCACCAACCTCACCACGAGGATCGCCGGTGTGGCCGCTCCGGATTCCACCACGAGCCACTACGTCCAGATCGGCTTCGCGGCCGGGGCCGGCAGCCTGGAGCCCGGAAAGAGCAGCAAGGGGATCGCGCTCCAACTCTTCCGGCTCGACCACAAGGAGCTGAACCAGGCGAACGACCGCTCCTTCAAGGCCAAGACCACCAAGTTCACCTGGTCGAAGCAGGTGACCGCGTACGTCGGTGGCACGCTCGCCTGGGGCGAGGAGCCGGCCGGCGCCGCCCCCGCCCCGGGTCAGGAGGCACCCGCATCGGCGGCGGCCGCGCCGCCGGCCGGGGTCATGTTCGACTCGTTCCGCTACAGCGGGCACGACGACCCGGCGCTCGTCAACAACGGCTGGAAGGTCCGCAGCGGCGAGGGCGGCCCGGGCATCGCGGACACCTGGTCGGCCCCGAACGTCAGCTTCCCGGCCGAGGCCACCGCCCAGGGTGGCCAGTCGATGCTGCTCCAGTCGAGCACCGACGGCACCAAGGAGGGCACCAGGCAGGCCGAGCTGCAGAGCACCAAGCCCCAGTACTTCACAGGAACGCTCGCCGCCCGGGTCTACCTCACCGACAAGCCCGTGAGCGGCCCGAACGGCGACCACGTCGTCGAGACGTTCTTCGCGATCTCGCCCGCGGAATCCTCGCCCCAGTACAGCGAACTCGACTTCGAGTACACGCCGAACGGTGGATGGGGTGCGCCGGGCCCCCGGCTCGACACGACGAGCTGGCTCGACGCCAAGAAGGGGGACCGGGTCACCAAGGCGCACAAGCAGAGCGTCCAGGGCTGGCACACCGTGGTGATCACCGCCATGGACAACAAGGTCACCTACAACCTGGACGGGCGGGTGATCTTCACCAGCGACAAGAAGTACTTCCCGCGTGAGCCCATGGGCATCCACTTCAGCAACTGGTTCATCGACCTTCCCCTGAAGGGTGCGCGCACCTGGGACATGCGGGTCAACTGGGCCTACTTCCAGGCAGACAAGGCCGTCTCCCCGGCGGACGTGCAGAAGGCCGTGGACGGTTTCTACGCCAACGGCATCAACTACGTGAACACCATGCCCACATCCTGACCGTCAGAGCGTGGCCGGTTCGGACAGGGGGAGGTCCAGGGGCAGGTCCCGGGTGACACGGACCGCGTCGCGGTTCAGGTCTGCGGGGGTCGGCATGGCGCTGCCGGGGAGTCGGACCGCGGCCGCGCCGTGGGCCAGGGCCGAGGCGAGGGCTGCCGGGCCGGTGCCTCCGGCGACGAGGAAGCCGGCCAGGGAGGCGTCGCCCGCGCCGACGTTGCTGCGGACCCGGTCCGCGGGGACCCGAGCGGTGCCGTAGTACGTGTCCTCCTCTGCGACCAGCAGCTGGCCGTCGGCGCCCAGAGAGGCGAGGACCGCTCCCGCGCCCCGGGCCCGGAGCTCCCGTGCCGCCACGGCCACGTCGCCCAGGGTGGACAGCGGGCGGCCCACCGCGGCTGCCAGTTCGGAGGCGTTCGGCTTGATGACGTCCGGCCGGGCCGGGAGCACCGCGAGCAGGGCCGGGCCCGAGGTGTCCAGGGCGATGCGGGCGCCCGCCTCGTGGGCTCGGGCGACCAGGTCGGCGTACCACCGGGGGGCGAGGCCGCGCGGAAGGCTGCCGCAGCAGGCGATCCAGGAGGCGCCGCCGGAGCAGCCGCGGACCGTCTCCAGGAGGAGGGCGGATTCCGTCGGGGAGAGCTCCGGGCCGGACGCGTTGATCTTGGTGAGGGTGCCGTCCGGTTCGACGAGGGAGATGTTCGAGCGGGTCTGGCCGGCGATGGAGACCACCGTGACGTCCACGCCCTGGGCGCCCAGGAGTTCGGCGAGCCGGGTGCCTGGGGCGCCGCCGAGCGGGAGGACCGCCGTCGTACGGACGCCCGCGGCGGCCACCGCGCGGGAGACGTTGACGCCCTTGCCCCCGGGGTCGACCCGGTCGCCGGTGGCGCGCAGTACGTCGCCGCGGCCGAGCGAGGGGACCTCGTACGTCCAATCGAGGGACGGGTTGGGCGTGACGGTGAGGATCATGCGAGCACGACTTCCGTACCGGCGGCCTCGATCGCCGCCTCGTGGGCGGGGTCGAGCCCCGTGTCCGTGATGAGCAGGTCTACGTCCGCGAAGGAGCCGAAGCGCGCGAAGTGCTCCTGTCCGGCCTTCGAGGAGTCCGCGAGGAGGACGACGCGGCGGGCGGCGGCCATCGCGGCGCGCTTGACGGCGGCCTCGGCGAGGTCGGGGGTGGTCAGGCCGCCCTCGGCCGTGAAGCCGTTCGTCGCGAGGAAGAGGACGTCGGCGCGGATCTCGGCGTACGCGCGCAGCGCCCACGCGTCGACGGCGGCGCGGGTGCGGTGGCGTACGCGGCCGCCGACGAGGTGCAGGTCGATGCCGGCGTGATCGGCGAGCCGGGCGGCGACGGGCAGGGCGTGGGTGACCACCGTGAGGGCCGTCTCGACCGGGATGGCGGCCGCGAGGCGGGCGACGGTGCTTCCCGCGTCGAGGACGACGCTGCCGCCGTCGGGGAGTTCGGCCAGGGCGGCGGCGGCGATGCGGTCCTTCTCGTCCGCGGCGGTCGCCTCACGCTCGGCGAGGTCCGGCTCGAAGTCGAGACGGCCGGCCGGGATGGCCCCACCGTGCACGCGCCGGACCAGGCCGGCCCGGTCGAGGGCCGTGAGGTCGCGGCGTACGGTCTCGGCGGTGACCTGGAACCGGTCGGCGAGGGAGAGCACGTCGACCCGGCCCGCCTCGCGGGCGAGGCGGAGGATCTCCTGCCGGCGCTCCGGTGCGTACATGTGGGTTTACATCCGTTCGATGCCCGATTCTGTGGCTTTCCCTACGGTACGCCTGGTTTCGGGCGTGAACAAAAGGAAACGGACATGCCCGCCGACAAGAACGGGGGCATGTCCGTGCACCGAGCGCGAAGGACCCTAGGGGGCCGGGACCTTCTCTGCGGCAGGCGCGGCGGGCTCGGGCGACCCGGTGGGGCCGGCGTACTCCGAGCCGCCCTCGCGCTGCTCCATCGGGATCGGCTTGCGCGGCAGCATGAACATCACCGCGAAGATCACGAGCAGGACGGCCGCGACCCACCACAGCGCGCCGCGGAAGGCCTCGACGTACGGCGGGCCGAAGACCATGTCGTCCTCGATCATCCCGAAGAAGACGACGGAGGTCAGGGCGAGGCCCAGGGCGTTGCCCATCTGGCCGGTGGTGTTGATCAGGCCGGAGGCGGAGCCGGCGTGCTCGCGCGGCACCTCGGACAGCGTCGTGTCGTTGAGCGGAGCCACGATCAGGCCCATGCCGATGCCCATGAGGACCAGCGGGGCCGCCATCTGCCAGGCGGCGATCTCCATGCCGTAGTGCTCGGACTCCCAGATGTAGAGGAGCAGACCCGCGGCCATGATCAGCGCACCGGCCTGGAGCACCTTGCGGCCGAAGCGCGGCACCAGCTTGCCGACCGAAATGCCCGCGGCGGCCGAGACGGCGAGGGAGAAGGGGATGCCGGTGGCGCCTGCGCGCAGGGCGCTCCAACCGAGGCCCATCTGCATGTACAGCGTCCAGACCAGGAAGAAGATGCCGGTCGCGAGGCCGAAGGTGAGCTGGACGACGATACCGCCGGCGAAGCTCTTGACCTTGAAGAGGGAGAGCTCGACGAGCGGGGAGCCATCCTTCTTGATCTTGTACTTCTCGTACGCGACGAACGCGGCGAAGACCAGCGGCGACGCGATCATGCAGACGAAGCCCCACAGCGGCCAGTCGTTCTCACGGCCCTGGGTGAGCGGGTAGATCAGCATGACCAGGGCGGAGGTCGCGAGGACGACACCGACGAGGTCGAGGCGCAGGGCCTTGGGTGCCTTGGACTCGCTGATGAACACACGGCCCAGGATCACGGCCGCGATGCCGACCGGCAGGTTGATCAGGAAGATCGGGCGCCATTCGAGACCGAAGAAGTTCCCGTCGCTGAGCAGTGCGCCGAGCATCGGGCCCGAGACGGCGCCGAGGCCCACGATCGCGCCGAACATGCCGAAGACCTTGCCGCGCTCGTGCGGCGGGAAGGTGACGTGGATGATCGCCAGGACCTGCGGGACCATCATGGCCGCCATGCCGCCCTGGAAGATGCGGGAGGCGACGAGCATGCCCGGGTTGGCGGCGATTCCGCAGAGCAGCGAGGCGACGGTGAAGCCGGTGATGCCGATGAGGAAGACGCGCTTGCGGCCGTAGATGTCACCGAGACGGCCGCCGGTGATCAGGCCGGCGGCGAAGGCGAGGGCGTAGCCGGCGGTGATCCACTGGATCGCGCTGGTGGAGGCGCCGAGGTGCTGGCGCATGCTGGGGATGGCTATGTTGACGATCGTGACGTCGACCAGGTCCATGAAGGTCGCGGTCATCACGATGGCGAGCGCCAGCCAGCGGCGGCGGTCTACGGACGAGCCGTTCGTGGTTGCGGGGGCCGTTGTCTCGTTCCGCTCTTCTTGTGCGGGCCCGTTCGATCTCTCGGGCGATGTCTTGGACGTCTCGGTGCTCATGGAGAGAAACCTAGACGGGATCTAGGTCGGATTGTGTCCGCTTTCGCCGGCAATCTGGATCGCATGACCGATACTCCGGCACGGCTGCTGTCCCTGCTGTCCCTCCTCCAGACCCCGCGCGAATGGCCCGGGAGCGAACTGGCGCAGCGGCTCGGTGTGAGCGCCCGGACCATCCGGCGGGACATCGACCGGCTGCGGGAGCTGGGCTACCCGGTGGAGGCCACGCTGGGCGTGGACGGCGGGTACCGGCTGGTGGCGGGGGCCGCGATGCCGCCATTGCTCCTCGACGACGAGGAGGCCGTGGCGATCGCGGTGGGGCTGCGGGCGGGGGCCGGGCACGCGATCGACGGGATCGAGGAGGCCTCCGTACGCGCCCTGGCGAAGCTGGAGCAGGTGCTGCCGTCGCGGCTGCGGCACCGGGTGGGCGCGCTGCAGTCCGCGACGACCGCGCTGACGCGGGGAGACGGGGCGAGCGTGGACCCGCGGACGCTGACCACGATGGCGGCGGCGGTGGCGGGGCCGGAGCGGCTGCGGTTCGCGTACCGGGCGGCGGACGGGGCGGAGTCGCGGCGGCTGGTGGAGCCGTACCGGCTCGTGAGCACGGGGAGCCGGTGGTACCTGGTGGCGTACGACCTGGAGCGCGAGGACTGGCGTACCTTCCGGGTGGACCGGGTGCGGGAGCCGTTCGCGACGGGTGCGCGGTTCGCGGCGCGGCCGCTGCCGATGGACGCGGAGGAGTTCGTCCGGCGGGGCCTGCGGGGCGGGGAGACGTACGCGGTGGAGGCCGCCTTCGCGGCGGGCGCGGAGCAGCTGCCGCCGTGGCTCCGGGCCGTTGCCCTCCCTGGCGGGGGGCCGGAGACGGTGGTCCGCTTCGAGAGCGGGGACGCGCCGGAGTGGCTGGCGGCGCGGCTGGCGCTGGTGGGCGTGCCGTTTGCTGTGCGGGAGCCGGCGGCGCTGCGGGCGGCGGCCGGTGCGTTGGCCGCGCGGCTTTCCCTTGCAGGGGGCGCGGCAGGGTGAGGCCCCTGGCTCCGCCCGAGCCACTGGTGCGGCGCCGTTGTCGGGGGCTCCGCCCCCGAACCCCCGCGCCTCAAACGCCGGCGAGGCTGGAATTGCCCTTCGGGCAACCCAGCCTCGCCAGGGGGACGGCATCAGCCAAATCCGACCCGCGCCAGCGTTTGAGGCGCGGGGTCCGGGGCGGAGCCCCGGCAGCGGAGCCGCAGCGTATGCGGGAGCCCCGGCGCCTGGGGGGGATAGGTACCGGGGCTCGTCTCGGGTGGGCCGGCCGCGCTAGGCCACGGCGTCGAAGCCCGTGTCGCGGGCCATCCGCTTCAGTTCCAGCAGCGCGTGCTTCTCGATCTGGCGGATCCGCTCCCGGGTCAGGCCGTGCTGCTTCCCGACCTCCGTCAGCGTCCGCTCGCGGCCGTCCTCGATTCCGTACCGCATCTTGATGATGGACGCGGTGCGCTGGTCGAGCTTGCCGAGCAGGTCCTCCAGCTCCTCGCTGCGCAGCAGGGAGAGCACCGACTGCTCGGGGGAGATCGCGGAGGTGTCCTCCAGGAGGTCGCCGAACTGCGTCTCGCCCTGGTCGTCCACCGACATGTTCAGGCTGACCGGGTCACGCGCCCAGTCCAGGACGTCGCCCACGCGCTTCTCCGTCGTGTCCAGCTCGGCGGCGATCTCGGCGTGCTCCGGGTCGCGGCCGTTTTCGCGGTTGAACTCGCGCTGGACGCGGCGGATCCGGCCGAGTTCCTCGACCAGGTGGACGGGGAGGCGGATGGTGCGGGACTGGTCCGCGATGGAGCGCGTGATCGCCTGGCGGATCCACCACGTGGCGTACGTGGAGAACTTGAAGCCCTTGGCGTAGTCGAACTTCTCGACCGCGCGGACCAGGCCGGCGTTGCCCTCCTGGATGAGGTCGAGGAGCGGCAGGCCGCTGCGCGGATAGCGGCGGGCGACGGCCACGACGAGGCGCAGGTTGGAACGGATGAAGATTTCCTTGGCACGCTCGCCCTCGGCGGCCAGTGCTTCCAGCTCCTCGCGTGCGGGAGCGTCGGGGGCGTTGCCCTCTCGGTCTGCCTCGCCGTCGAGGATCTGCTGGGCGTACACGCCCGCCTCGATGATCTGCGAGAGCTCCACTTCCTTGGCGGCGTCGAGCAGCGGGGTGCGCGCGATCTCGTCCAGGTACATGCCGACCAGGTCGCGGTCTGCGATCTCCCCGCCCACAGCGCGTGCGCTGCTCGTGGACTGACGACGGGCGACGGCGCGGGTTGCCATGCGTGCTCCCTTGCGATGAGTTCGGTCGCGGTGCGGCTGCCGGACGGCCACCGTGGTGCGGTGGGGCGCCCTCGGACACTCTCCCGAGTGCCCGCTTTCGAAGGAAACAACGACTGGAATCGGGACAGAATTCCCACGTCGCTCCCTCTTTTTCGAGATCTTGCAGTATCCTGCCCCGCCGCCGACGGGGACCGGATGCTGCCGGACTTCGAGGAGGTGCAGGTCAGGCCCGGAACGGCGGCCGATCCGGCACCGCTCACGGGCGCGCCCGATCACTCGCCCGTGAGACCGCCGTCACATGCGACACGGTCGTTTCGCCCCGGAACAGCGCCGCCGATGGCTGCACTCCCACCCTGAAGACGGCCCGCACCGGCTTCTGGTTGCCTGGACTGGCGATCGAATGGACCGATACACCGCAAGCCGCACATTTCGGGCCGAGCGCCGCGCGGGTCAGCCGAACTGGAGGGAGCGCTTCGACAGGCCCATCCAGAAGCCGGTCACCGGGTCGCGGCGGGCGGTGAGGTCGCCCGAGGCTTCGGCCGCGCCGAGGGTGACGAAGAGCGGGGCGAAGTGTTCGGTACGGGGGTGGGCCAGGCGGCCCGAGGGGGATTTGGCCTCGAAGTCGAGCAGGGAGTCCAGGTCGCCCGACACGAGGGCCTCGTGGCCCCAGGCGTCGAACTCCGCCGACCAGGCGGGCACGCCCGCGTGCCGCAGTGCGGCCAGGTTGTGCGTGAAGAAGCCGCTGCCGACGATCAGGACGCCCTCGTCGCGGAGCGGTGCGAGCTTGCGGCCGATGTCCATCAGGCGGCGCGGGTCGAGGGTGGGCATGGATATCTGGAGCACCGGGACGTCGGCCGCCGGGAACATCTCCACCAGCGGGACGTACGCGCCGTGGTCCAGGCCGCGGTCCGGTATGTCCTGGACCGGGGTGCCGGGGGCCCGGAGGAGCCCGCGGACCGCGGCGGCGAGCTCCGGGGCGCCCGGGGCCTCGTAGCGGACCCGGTAGTAGTGCTCGGGGAAGCCCCAGAAGTCGTAGACGAGCGGGATCGTCTCGGTCGCTCCGAGGGCGAGCGGCGCCTCCTCCCAGTGGGCGGAGACCATCAGGATCGCCCGGGGGCGGGGCAGACCGGCGGACCAGGCGGCCAGCTCGCCCGGCCAGATCGGGTCGTCGGCGAGCGGCGGCGCCCCGTGGCTCAGGTACAGCGCCGGCATGCGGCTCCCCTGCGGGGTGTGGCCGGTCGGGGATGCGGGGGCCGGGGTCATGGGGGGCTCCTCCGTCGTGGGTGCAGGGCCTCCCGAAAAGACTAACCCCGCTTGGTTCAAATTTGAACCAAGCGGGGTGGTCAGTCATTCCCGTGCGGGTACCGCCCCCGTCAGTGGGCGATCACCGGGACCTTGACCTCGGAGTCCGCCCCCTCACCGGAGGCCACCACGCCGCCCGCGCCCGGACGGCCCGTGTTGATCAGCGTCAGCGCGATGGCCGCGCTCGCGACCAGGATGCCGACGGCCCACCAGATCGCCGAGGAGTAGCCCTCGACCATGGCCTGCGCCTGGACGAGCTTGCCCGCCGCGCCGCCCGCCGCCGCCTGCGCGGCGTGGTCGGTCAGGTACGCGGTGGTCGCCGAGGCGGCGATGGTGTTCAGCAGCGCGGTGCCGATGGCGCCGCCGACCTGCTGAGAGGTGTTGACCATGGCGGAGGCGACACCGGCGTCGGCCGGGTCCACCCCGTGCGTGGCCAGGGACATGGCCGGCATGAACGCCGTGCCCATGCCGAGGCCGAGCAGCAGCTGCGCCGGCAGGATCAGCGCCGGGTACGAGGACCCGACCTCCAGCTGCGTCAGCAGCAGCATGCCGGTGGCGGCAATCAGGAAGCCCGGGCCCATCAGCAGGCGCGGCGCGACGCGGGTCATCAGGCGGGCGCCGATCTGCGTGGAGCCCGTGATCATGCCGACGATCATCGGCAGGAAGGCGAAGCCGGTCATGACGGGCGAGTAGCCCTTCACGACCTGGAGGTAGTAGGTGAGGAAGAGGAACAGGCCGAACATCGAGATGACGGCGAGGCCGAGCGAGAGGTAGACACCGCCGCGGTTGCGCTCCAGCAGGACGCGCAGCGGCAGCAGCGGGGACTTCACCTTGGACTCGACGAAGACGAACGACGCCAGCAGCGCCGCCGAGGCGACGAACATGGCCACGGTCACGCCGTCCGACCAGCCGGCGGACTCGGCGCGGGTGAAGCCGTAGACCAGCGCGACCAGACCGAGCGTGGACAGGACCACACCGGGAATGTCGAGCGGGGCACGGTTGCGGCCGCCGGCGGGCTCGCGGATGACCATCCAGGCACCCACGGCCGCGACGATCGCGAACGGGATGTTGACGAAGAAGGTCCAGCGCCAGTTGAGGTACTCGGTGAGGAAACCGCCGAGGATCAGGCCGACGGCGCCGCCGCCGCCCGCGATCGCACCGTAGATGCCGAAGGCCTTGGCCCGCTCCTTGGCGTCGGTGAACATCACCGCCAGCAGGGAGAGGGCGGCCGGCGCGAGCAGCGCGCCGAAGGCGCCCTGGAGGGCGCGGGCGCCCAGCATCATGGCCTCGCCGTTGGCGGCGCCGCCGAGCGCGGAGGCCAGGGCGAAGCCGATGAGGCCGACGATGAAGGCGTTCTTACGACCCCACTTGTCGGCGATGCGGCCGCCGAAGAGGAGCAGACCGCCGAAGGCCAGCGCGTACGCGGTGATGACCCACTGGCGGTTGCCGTCCGAGATGCCGAGGTCGGTCTGGGCGGAGGGCAGGGCGATGTTCACGATGGTCGCGTCGAGGACGACCATCAGCTGGGCCAGGGCTATGAAGACGAGCGCCTTCCAGCGACTGGGGTCGGCGGCAGCCTGCGGCGGTGTCGCGGCTGTTTTTGACATGGGGGTACCCACTTCACGGTGCGGAATGACTGGAATGAACTGAAGAACAATAGTTAAGCCGGATTTACGAGTCACATGGTTTTCCGCCTCAGGTCCTCCAACGTGGCCGCCGAACCGGGCAGCACGGAGTGGGCCGGAGCCCTCAACCCGTCGAGGAAGAGCTGCAGATGACGATGGGTGAACCGGTCGATCTCGAGGCACCCGGTACCGGGGAGGGGGCGGCTGAGCTGCGACAGGGCCACCATCAGGTCGCCCACGCCGATGTCCGTACGGATCAGACCCGCTTCCTGACCGGCGGTCAGCAGGGTTTCGACGGCCTCCTCCAAGGAGGTGCGCGCGTCGAGGAGTTCGGGGTGGTCGCCGTCGAAGCCGTCGCCGAGCATCGGGCACAGGGCGCCGATCCGCTCGTCGGCGGCGGCGTGCGTGAAGCGGCACAGGGCGGCGAAGGCGTCGGGCTCCTCAGCGAGGGAGGCCGCGGCGGAAGCGGTGACCCGGTCCATCACGAAGAGCACGACATGGTGGACGAGGGTGGGGCGGTCGGGGAAGTGCCGGTAGAGCGTGGCGTTGCCGACGCCCGCCCGGCGGGCGACCTCGTCGAAGGGGGCGCCGGAGCCGAACTCGACGAACGCCTCGCGGGCGGCCGTCAGGATGCGCTCGCGGTTGCGGACGGCGTCGGCCCGCGGCCGAGGGACCGCGCGCGGCGCGGGGGCGGGCGCGGGTGCGGGCGGGTCCGGGAGCGCCAGGTCCACGAGGGCCTCGGGGGCGGATACGGCCGCCTCGGCGGTGGTGGCGCGCTTCATTCCGGGGCCTCCCTGGCACTGCGATCCGTACGGCCTCCCCCAAACGGGGAGCCGGTCCCCACTTCGCGGGACTCACGTACAAACGGGGAACAGCTCCCCGGTTATTTCACTCATAGGTGTGAGCCGGGTCACACCCCTTTCCACGTTCGGCCTCGTCCGGCGCGCGGCCGCGCCGGAGCCGTCAGAGGGTGATCGAACAGAGCGCAGACCGGGCAGGGCCGGCTGCCGCGGACCCGAAGGCGATCTCCATGCCGCAGACGCGCCACCGGATACGCAGACCACGTCGCACCAGCGCGTACATCGGCATCACCGCGCTGGCCCTCGGCGTCACGGCGACCGCGAGCGCCGGGATATCCAGCCGTGGCCACTCCGCGGCGGGGCCCGTGGCCACCAGCGCCGAATCGGCCCTCGCGCCGTGCCGCATCGCGGGCACGATGGGCGTGCAGATGTCCGAGGGGCTGCCGACGCCGCCGGGATACTCCCGCTCGACCGGCGAGGTCCGGGCACTGAACCTGATGATCGACTTCCCCGACGCCAAGGGCGAGGGCACGGCCGCGGACCGGCTCGCGGAGTTCTTCCCGCAGACGTCCGACTGGTTCCGGATCAGCTCCTACGGGCGGCTCACCTACCGGGCCGAGGCGCCGATAAGGAACTGGCTGCGCATGCCGATGCCCTTCGCTCAGTACGGGATCGAGCGCGGGTCCGCGTACGAACCCGGCTACCGCCAACTCGTCGAGCACATCGCGAAGGCCGCCGACCCCGACGTGGACTTCAGCCGGTACGACCTGATCAACATCCTGGTCACGCCGAACGCCGGGCCCTCCGCCCTGGACACCGTCCTGTCGGTGACCTTCTCGGGCAACGGCGAGGCGCCGATCGCCGACGGGGTGCCGCTGGCCAACACGTCCTTCGTCTACAGCCGGCAGGACGACGGTTCCGGCACCTACCGGGAGACCGGCTACCGGGTGCTCCCCCACGAGAACGGGCACGTCTTCGGACTGCCCGACCTCTACACCTCCGACGGCGGCGGCACGGTCGGGCACTGGGACATCATGAGCGAGGACTGGGGCGCCAACAACGACCTGCTGGGCTGGCACAAGTGGAAGCTGGGCTGGCTGGACAGCACGCAGATCAGCTGCGCGGCGAAGTCGGGCACCAGCGACCACGTCCTGTCGCCGCTCGCGGTGGAGGGCGGTACGAAGATGGCCTTCATCCCCACCTCGGAGAGCTCCGGGTACGCGATCGAAGTCCGCACCCTGGCCGGGAACGACGAGGCCGTCTGCAAACCGGGCGTCCTCATATACAAGGTGGACTCCGACGTGGACACCGGGCACGGCCCGGTGACGGTCTCGGACAGCGCGAACGCGAGCGGCGGCTGCACCCGGCGGCCCAATGTGCACGCGGAACTCTCCGACGCGCCGTTCCGGCCGGGCGAGACCTTCACCGACGAGAAGGCGGGCATCAGCGTCTCGGTGGTGGGTGAACTGCGCAACGGCAGCTACCAGGTCCGGGTCATCCGCCCCTGACGCCCGTGGCGACCGACCTGCCCGGGCCCTGTACGCGGCCGGCGCGCGGCCGCCCGTCGCGGTCGGCGACTCCGAGCCGCGCGGGGCCCCGGGATGAGGACACCCCGCGGCCGGCGGCCCTGACCGACGTCCCCTGCCTGATCAATGGAGCACCCGCGGTAGACGGGCACGCCGTCTCCGCGGGGAAGAACTTCATGTTCTCGACGCACCGCCAAGCAGCGCCACCACCTCCGAGCTGGTGGCGTTGCCTGGCGAGCACCGGGGCTCAGTAGTCGATGCGGTCGGTCTTGGCCACCCACGCGTCGAACGGCGCCGTGCGGTTCGGCAGGTCGAGCCGCTCGATCTCCATCGGCCAGTTCGCGGAGGCCTTCACCTCGAGCAGGTCGTAGAACTTGCGGTCGTCGAATCCGGCCACCGCGGCGTCGTCACGGTCGGCGGCGAAGATGATCCGGTCCACTCGCGCCCACAGGGCGGAGGAAAGACACATCGGACACGGCTCGCACGAGGTGACCAGGACGCAGCCCTCGAGGGAGAAGGTGCCCAGCTTCTGGCACGCGTTGCGGATCGCCGTCACCTCGCCGTGCGCCGTCGGGTCCAGGTTGGAGGTGACCTGGTTGTTCCCGAGTGCGACGACCTCGCCATCCTTGGCGATCAGTGCGCCGAACGGACCGCCGCCGTTCGCCACGCTGTCGGTGGCCAGTCTGATGGCCTCGTCCAGCCAGGCGCGCTCGAGGTCCTGGACGCTCGTTTCCTGGGTGTGCGCGGTCATGGTCACTCCTTGTTTTGGAGACGGTGGGGGACTTACCGGATGCTCTGCCCGTGACGGACGCCACATCCTGGGTAACACATGTGGTAGTGCGGGTGTCGCCGTGAGATCGGGGCGGTAGGCGATACCCGCAGGAGATCAGCACGACCAGGCGCGGCCGACGTGGAAACACCGCCGAGCTCCACCCTTCTTGTGGGGGTGTCAAGCCACAGCGGGGATCTGCCGGCTCAGGTGTTCTCCGGGGTTCCACGGGAACGGGTCCGAGTTCCGGGCGCCCAGGCAATTCAGGTAAAGCACTGTCCGACTCGCCCGCCCGGGAAGTCCTCCCGGTCGAGGTCACCGAAGCGATCAAGCCGATACGACGCGGAGGGGGAGAGATCAGGCCAGGCGATCTCAACGCGCCGAACCGATAACGTCTCGGTCAAGGCACTCCTCCTTCGTACGGCCGGATGTCAGGAGGGGCCTGGGTTCTGGCCGGCAATCCGCCATCACACCAAACGCCCCACAAGTGGTGGGGACGCGGACACGGCATGCGCTATCCCCTGCTTCGTTGCAACTCGTGACGAGTAGACAGGCAACCGAGGGAAGTCAGCTAGCGGTCGAAGACATGAAAACTCCCCTGGCTGAGAACCGCTCTTCGTAGACTTCTACGAGACCCGGTCAGCACCCGATGTCACGCCTGGTTAATACTCCAGCCATCTTCCTTCTCGGCCATGGCGATGATGAGGAACCGGCCAATGACGGGCCCGGTGGGGTGGAGCCCGGAAGTATCGGCGGATTTGGCGTGAAAACGGAACGCCTGTACGGCCGCGGCCGGCCCCGCCCGGCCCGGCGACCGCGCCATCCGAACCAAGATCCCCAAGGCTCTGGCGGCCCGAGCCGGGTCGCCCGTAACTCCGCCGACGGATCATGCTCCACCCGCTACACTGACCGCGGTGGCTACGCCCTCACGGGCTGCCACCACGCCTTCGTAGCTCAGGGGATAGAGCACGGCTCTCCTAAAGCCGGTGTCGCAGGTTCGAATCCTGCCGAGGGCACGATCACGAGGACCCCCGACCGTTCAGGCCGGGGGTCCTCGTCGTGTGGCGTGCCGTTCAGCGCGCGGGCGTCGGGAGGGTGACGGTCGCCTCGGCGCCGCCCGACCCGCGATTGCGGAAGGTGAGCGTGGCGCCGAGGGTGCGGGTCTGGCCCTCGGCGATGGTCAGGCCCAGGCCGTGGCCCTTGTTCATGCCCTCCGTACGGAACCGCTGCGGACCGCAGGTCAGCAGGTACGGCGGGTAGCCGGGGCCCGCGTCGGTCACCGTCAGGGTGGGGCCGTCCACCGTGACCGTGACCGGGGCCGCGCCGTGCTTGTGGGCGTTCGCAATCAGGTTGCCCAGGATGCGGTCCAGGCGGCGGCGGTCCGTCTCCACGTGGAGGGAGGCGATCACCTCCAGGGCGGTGTCGGTGCCGGAGGCGCGGATCGTGCGCGCCGCGAGCTCGGCCAGGTCGTACGAGTCCAGCTCCACGCGCTCGCTGCGCGTGTCCAGCCGGGATATCTCCAGCAGGTCCTCGGTCAGCGCGCGCATCGCCTGCACCCGGTCCCGGACGAGTTCGGCCGGACGGCCCGGCGGCAGCAGCTCGGCGGCGGCGTTCAGGCCGGTCAGCGGGGTGCGGAGCTCGTGGGCCACGTCCGCGGTGAAGCGCTGTTCCGCTTCGAGCTTGCGCTGGAGGGAGGAGGCCATGGTGTCCAGGGCCCGGGAGACGGCCGCCACCTCGTCGCGGGAGCGCCCGGGGTCCTCGACCCGCGCGTCCAGGTCGCCCGCGCTGATCCGGCGGGCCACCTGCGCCGTCTGGTGCAGCCGCCGGGTGATCCGGGTGACGCCGAACGCGCCGATGAGGAGGGTCCCGCCGATGGCCAGCCCCGAGGAGCCGAGGATGGCCCGGTCCAGTTCGGCGATGGTGCGCTCGCTGCTGGTGAAGTCCACGGAGACTGCTATGGCCGTGTCGTTGTCGGCGGGCGCCGCGGCCCACATCGCGGACCGGCCCCGGTGTTCGCCGACGGCCGTACCGCGCTTGCCGCTCACGGCCAGTGCCCGCAGGTCGGCGGGCAGGCCCACGGGGTCGATGCCCTCGCCGCGCGCCATGCGCCCGCCGGTCTCGTACTCCTTGATGATCCGATCCAGCTTGCCCAGGGCCTTCTCGCGGGCCGTGGAGACGGTCTGGTGGGTCATGGCGCCGTGCACGAGACCGCCCAGGAGCGCGGCGAGGCCGCAGCACATGAGCGTGATGAAGAGCGCGGCCTTCCAGGTGAGGGTCGAGGTCCAGGCGGGCAGGCGTGGGCGCGGGGTCATCGGCTGGGCTCCGACAGGTTGCGGATGATCTGCGGCGTGATCGTTCCCGGTCGGTTCACGGTAATACGCGCGCGGCGGCGGGCGGCGGGCGGCCCGGGCCGCGCCCTGCTCAGGCCACGAGGTCCGCGTAGAAGATCACGTTGTTGGTGCGGTGGCCGTCCTTGATCTCGCCGCCGCAGGTCAGCAGGCGCAGCTCGGGGCGGTCGGTGTCGCCGTAGACCTTGTCCGTGGGGAAGTCCTTCTTGTTAACGTCCTCGATCTCGCGGATCTTGAACTTGGCCGTCTTCCCGTCCTCGCGCGGCACCTCGACGAGGTCCCCCAGCTTGATCTTCTTGACGTCCTTCATCAGGGCCGGGCCGTGCCGCGTGTCGAAGTGCGCGACGAGTACGGAGACGCCCTTCTCGCCCGGGGTGACGCCCTGGGACCACCAGCCGGGGTTGTTCGCGTCGGTGTCGGCGTTCGGCACGCCGAGCTCGCCGGTGGCGGCGTCCACCTTGAGGTCGACCATCTTCTTCGTGTCGACACCGGCCGCGTCGATCTTCATTCCGGTCGGCTTGGACGGGGGGAGCGCGGAGGCGCCTGCGGCCGCGGAGGCGGGGGCGGGGGCGGCGGTGCTGCCGACCTTCGGGTCGGGCGCCGGCTTCGCCACACTGCCGGTGCCGCAGGCGGCGAGGCCGCCGGAGACGGCGAGGGCGAGGGCGACGACCCCGGCGAGGCGGGTCCGGCGGGCGGGATCGGGGGTGCGGGTCATGGCGTACTCCGGGCAGGCGCGGAACCCCGGTCCGCCGGGGCGGACCGGGCTGGAAGGTGGAACGGGTGCCGGGCTGGTTGCCCGGAGGGCAATTCCAGCCTCGCCGGCGTTTGAGGCGCGGGGTCCGGGGCGGCGCCCCGGGAAGCGGCGCCGCAGGCGGCAGCGGGCGGGCCGGTCAGCCTGCCGTGCGGCCCCGGCGGAGGAGGGCGAAGCCGAGTCCCGCCGCGCCCACGGCGGCCAGGCCGGCGCTGCCCGCGATCAGCGCCGCGCCGTCGTTCGAGGTCTCGACACCCTCCGCACCGGCCTTGACCGCACCCTTCGGCGTGATCTTCGAGGTGTCGGGGGCGGGGGCGGTGGTGGGCTTCTTGCCGGCGCCCTCGGTCCAGCCCTTCAGGGCGCCGTCCGGGTTCAGTGTGAAGTGGGCGCCGTTGTGCCGCGCGCGGTCGGTCTTCCTGCCGTCCGTCTTCATGGTGTGCCAGACGGCCTTGCCGTTGAGGATGTCGGCCTCGTAGCCGGCTTTGGTCTTGTAGACGCGGGCGTCGAAGCCGGAGCCGCCGAGGTCCTTGTACTCCTTCACGAACGTGCGGCCCTGCTGACCCGCGCCCTCCTGCAGCCCCTTGGCGGTCAGGTCCCCGTTGAAGGTGAGGGTGAAGGTGACCCCGTCAATCTTCCGGGTGACCGTCTTGGCCATGCCCTGGCCGTCGTGGCCCTTCAGCGTGCCCTTGCCCTGGCCGTCCTTCGCGATGTCGGCCTCGAAGCCCAGGTTCGACGTGCGTACGCCGTTCACGTACTCCACCAGGTCGTAGACCTTGCCGGACCAGCCCTTGTCGAACTTGGGGCTGCCCACGAGCTCGCGCTTGACTTCCTTCTTCTGCTGGGCGGAAGGGGCGGAGGGGGTGGTCGGGGCGTCGGCCGCGAAGGCCTGTGCGGCCGGGAGGGCCAGAACGGTGACGGCACCGGCGGCGACGGCGGCGGTACGGAAGGTGGCGCGCATGGATGGTTCCCCTCGGGTCGACGTCGCCCGATTTGGGTGGTTTGCCCTGGCGACAACGACGACGTTACGAGGGTCATGTGTTGGTCATCCGTCGGCAATGTAACGGTTGTCCGGATGCTCCCCCACGAAGACATCAAGGGCCCCGACGGGACCAAAGTCCCTGGTCAGAGACGCACGAAAGCCCTCCCGACAGCATGCCGGAAGGGCTTCGCCACCTCGAATCAGCTCAGGCCGCTACTGCGTTCACCGATGCGGTCGCCCTGCGGAGTGCCGGCCCGCTTGAGCGCGGCCTTCGTGTGCAGTCCGCCCTTCACCTTGGTCGGCACCGGCCCCTCGAAGCCGTGACCCTGCGTGCGCGGCGGCACCCGGTCCTGCGCCTGCGCCTTCGCGATGGCTGCCCGGACATCCTGCTTCTGCTCTTTGGTCATCCCGTCGTCAACTCCCTCGGGAAGCACAGCACCCAATCGGACTATTGGGATCGTATGCAGATATGCGGACGAACGCACCCGGACCGACGTTAAAGAATTACGGATCAGGGGCGCGGCGGAGCCGGCCGCTTCGGCGTCCCCAGCGTCTGCTGGAGCAGCTCCTCCGGGCACGGCGTCCCCCGCGGCAGCTGGTACTTCGCCGCCACCTGGTACTCCCCCGGTGCCGGGACCAACAGCTCCGTCCACACGTCCCCGGCCGCGTCCGGGGCGGCCTTGAAGAGGCATCCGGCCGTATTCGCGTACTCCTTCGGGAGCGAGCTCCCGGACCCGCTCCGCGCCCGCGACGCGAAGGTCTCCTCCGGCGGCGGCACCGGCTTGCCCGCCTTGTCCACCAGCCCCAGCCACGGCGAGTGCGGGATCCGCACCAGCACCCGCCCGGCCTCCTTCACGTCGATGACCAGCCGGTCCGCGCTCGCCCGCACCACGGTCGCCGGCCCGGCCACCAGGTCGGTCGGCTCGTGGACCTTGAAGAGCTGCCAGTTCGCGTCGCCCCACACCTGCTGGAGGTACGGCAGCCCCGCGCGCACCAGCTTCGCCTCCGCCTCCCCGCCCGAATCGGGTTTGTCTGCGGGCAGCACCACGTAGTGCACGGCCCAGCGCTCCAGCCAGGCCCGGTAGCTGTCGGCGTCGAGGGTGTCGTCGTAGAAGAGCGGGTTCCGCTCCAGGTCGGCCTGCCGGTTCCAGCCGCGCGCGAGGTTCACGTACGAGGGGAAGGCGGAGGATTCGCGGTGGCTGCTGGCCGGGACCACCTCGACCCGGCCGCGCTCGGCGCCCGCCTTCTTGAGCTGGTCGACGAGCGGGGCCAGCTCCCGGTTCCAGGCGGCCACCGGGGTGGTGCGGACGATGTCCATGACGCTGTTGGTGGTGATCCAGACGTTCAGCCCGACGAAGGCCAGCACCAGCGCGTACCAGCGCCGCGAGCGCGGGAGCTCGTACGGGAGGGCGGCGAGCAGCACGGCCCCGCCGAACAGCATCACCAGCCGGGTGACGTTGGAACCCACCTGGGAGTCGATCGCCCAGGTCAGGAAGACCCCGAGGGCATAGACGCCCGAGGCGATCCGGACGGTCTTCCACCGCTTCGGTACGAGGAAGAGGATCGCCAGCGCGAACACGAACGGCAGCCACGCCGAGCCGAACTTCATCGGCTGCGTCCCCGAGAAGGGGAACAGCCACGACGACAGCCCGACCACGGCCACCGGGGCCAGGCCCAGCGCGTACGCACCCGGGCGCCGCCCGCTCAGGAACAGGGCGGCCGCGATCACCCCCAGGAACAGCCCCGCGACCGGACTGGCCGCGGTCGCGAGCCCGGCCAGCGGGGCGGCCACCGCGGCCTTGGCCCAGCGACGCCGCGACCACTTGCGCGGCCAGCAGAAGACGGCGGCGACCGCGCCGAGCGCGAACATCACGCCGAGTCCGAAGGTGACACGGCCCGACAGGGCGTTGCACAGCAGCCCGTACACCCCGGCCAGGGCGGGCCACAGCGGCGCGCGCACGGCATCCCGGCAGCGGGTCAGGATCAGCGCGAGCAGGCCCGCCGAGACGGTGCCCGCGATCATCATCGTGGTCCGGACACCGAGCATGTGCATGAGGTACGGCGAGACCACGCTGTACGAGACGGGGTGCATGCCCCCGTACCAGGCGAGGTTGTACGCGGAATCGGGGTGCCGGCCGACGAACTCGGCCCACGCGTCCTGCGCGGCCAGATCGCCGCCGCTGTTGGCGAAGCTGAAGAACCAGACGACGTGCAACAACCCCGCGACCACGATGGCCACGACCACCGGCCGCCGCCGGGCCCAGCCGACGCGAAGACCGACACTCCCGCCCGCACCGCCAGGGCTGGGGAGCGCCGGTACCCCTGATCTCTCGTCGGCGGCGGCGACCTGACGCCGGCCCTGCTGCTCAGCAGTGGTCACTGCCGCACTCCCCAACACCTCGGTCCACACGCGCAGACGCGCCCCGGGTCCCAAGACGCGCGCCGGCGCCCCGGGGTTGCCCGGGGCGCTGCCGTTTGACCGTATCTTCTTCCCGAGGTCAGGGCTCTTCCGGTGCGAGCCAGGCCGCGAGCTCTCCACGGTGCATGACGTTGAAGGGGTGATCGGGTCCGAGCGCGCGCTCCCGTGCCTCGATCAGCTGCCGCATCAGGGAGATCGCCTCGTCGGACATACCGAGCGCGTGCACGATCAGGATGACGTTGTACAGGGCGGAAAGGGTCATCGGATGCTCGGGTCCCTGGACCCGAGCCCGGTCGGCCCAGGCTCTGCGGGCCATGGGCTCGGCCTCCGCGTACCGTCCCAGGATCTGAAGTCCGTTGCTGTACTGATGGTGGGCCATCAGAGTGGTGAGATGGTCCGGCGGCAGCAGCCGGTCGCAGTCGACGACGACCGCTTGACCCTCCGCGTCGTATTCCTCCTCCTTACCCAACTTGGACAGGATCTCAAGGAGGAAGGTGCGGCTCAGCAGCGTCTCCGGAGAATCCTCGCCGAGCACACGGCTCTGCCCGTCGATCGCGCGGCGAATGTACTGCTCCGATTCCTCGTGCCGGTCGAGGAGGTCCAGCGGCTGGTGCAGTCCGAAACAGCTGCGCAGGGTGTCCGGGTCGTCCAGCCCCAGTACGCGCTCGCGGCTGGCGAGGACCTGTCGGTGCAGCACCTCGGACTCGGAGTACCGGCCCGTGCGAAACAACGCCCGCGCCGTAACTTCAAGGACGTCGAGGACGATCGGATGTTCCGGCCCGAGGAAGCGCTCCAGCTGCTCGGTGGCCGACTGGGACATCGCGAGCGAACCGGCCCACTCGCCCGCCTCGTGGAGCCGGCGCAGGACCTGGGCCAGCAGCTCGGCCGCGGCTTCCGTGGGGGTGGCCCGCAGCAGAGCGACCGCGTGTGGGGCCAGGAGCGCGAGGGTGTCGCGCGATCCGGCCTGCGGGGCATCCTCGTCGGGCAGGGCAGCTCGGAACAGCTCCGCGGCACGCTCAGCCACCACCGGCCGTGCGGAGTGCGGCATTCCCTCGGCGACGCTGTCGAGGAGTACACCGTGGGCGCGGACGCAGCGCAGGCCCCCTACCTGGACCATCTCGGCGAGCGAGTGGTCCAGGAGTCCGAGCAGGGCGGATTCGAGCTGTTCGGCGGCGACCGGTGGTTCCAGCTCTGCCAGTGACACCTGTCCGCGTGCCACCGGCAGCAGCATGGCCAGCGGCACGGGATCGGCTGCCCAGAGCGACAGCAGGCGCAGCAGCGTCGTGGCCTCGGGCACGCCCTGCGCGGTCAGCGCGTCCAGAGAAAGCTGCCAGGTGCGACCGACGAGATGGCGCGAGTTTCCGCTCCCGGAGTACCTCGCTCCCTGGTCGACCAGAGCCGTGGATTCTTGGGTCAGTTTGCGTGCGTAGTCGTCCATGGACCACGACTCCAGAAGTTGGTGGGCCAGATGTGAGCCGGCCAGGGTGAGGGCGAGGGGCAGGCAGCCGAGGCGCTGGGCGACCTTCCGTGCCGCTTCCTTCGTGCCCGTTTCCGGTGCCAGGTCACACAGCACCTGAGCCGCATCGTCGAGCGGGAGCACGTCCAGGTGGTGCCGGGTGATGCCGTCGCCCACCCATAGCGATGAGGTGGCGTGCCGGGTTGTGACCAAGACGGTGCCCTGTGCGCTCACACGGAGCCAGCCCCCCTCCGCCAGGACTCCCGGGTCGTCGGCGTTGTCAAGGACGAGCAGCCATGGCTCCTCGGACTGGTCGAGGTATCGCCATGTCAGGTCGGCGGCGGCGTACTGGCCCGCGGCTGCGGCGGCCAGTTCTCCGGTTCTCGCGCCGCGATCGCCGGCGACGGCAAGCATCCCCGCACGCAGGGAGAGGTGATCGGAGGCATTCACCCAGAATCCCGCGCGCCCGTGCTCCCGGACGGCATGGGTGAACAGGGTGTACGCGACCGCCGTTTTCCCGTTGCCTCCCATGCCGTGGATGACGTGGATGCCGTGGCCGGCGGGTGCGACGGCCTCACGCAGGGAGTCCATCAGCTCCACGCGGTCCCGGAGGATGCCGGGAACGCGACCGACCAGGGGGACCCGGACGGAGTCCGGGGCCGTGGTGCGCTGGCCGGGCACCGTGGGGCGTAACAGCAGCCGCTGCTGAAGCGGATCGGCTTCGGCCGCGTAATGGTGGTGGTGCTCCTGTATGTGCTGGTCGCCACTGGCGTGGAAGATCCGCCCCTGGTCCGCTGCCTGTCCGTGGAACCCTGCGCCGCCCGTCATCACTCGGAGATGTGCTGGTCGCGGCCGGACTGGTACACGCGGCCATTGCCGGATGCTTGGGCGTGCATCGTGATCGCGGGCGCCAAGGCTTCCGGAAGCCTTGGACTCAGCTCATCCAAGATGCCCTGCAGCTCGACAGCGACCTCCGGCATCGTGACGAGCAGTCGGCGCACCCGTACCTGCCATTCGGCGGCAAGCTCGGCCTCGGAAGCCTCGTCGCCCCGATCCCGAGCGACGAGTAGTTCCTCGCGGGCCGCATCGAGGTCCTCCCCAACGGCAGCAGCGCGGTCCGGCTGGAAACGCTGCCACAGCGAGACCAAGCCGTTCCGTGCCACTTCCCAGGTTTGGGTCGCCATGAGCGTCACCATGGTCGTCCCCGCGACCCTGGCGAGTTCGGTGATCTGCGGATCCACGTAGCCCTCCCCGGCTCTGCTGATGCTCGATCCTAGCCGGCCTGGTACTTCGTACCAACGGGTTCCGCAGTTCTCCGCCGCAGTGTCCAGGTCGAGTTGGCCTAGCCGACGCGCGTCAGCTTGCTCCCGATGCTCGGCGCGACGAGGTCGTTCTGCAGCGCCACCGGCACCTTCACCTGACTGGCGCCCTCGCCCACGGTCAGCACGCCCATCTCGGTGCCGGCCTTCGCGGTCTGCGGGATCGCGCCGGCGCCGTCCGAGAGCTTCAGGTTGACGGTGACCGAGGCCCAGCCGATCGCCTGCACGTCGGCCGTGGCCACGACCCGCGCCTGGCCGCCGAGGCCGTCGTCCACGTAGCCCACGACCTCGCCCTTCTTGACGACGACCGCGCCTTCGAGGGCCTTCTGGGTGGCGAGCATCAACTGCTTGCTCGCGGCGATGACGGTGTCGATGATCGGCGACTTGTGCTGGCCGAGGACGGCTCCGACGATCAGCTGGTTGGTGTTGCCGATCTTCTTCTGCGCGGCGAAGAGGAGGTTTCCGCCGGCCTTCGTCGTCGTACCGGTCTTGATGCCGAGCGAGTCATTGGCCGGGACCAGGCCGTTCCAGTTCCGCCACTCCTTGCCCGAGGGGTCGATCCACTTCGGCTTCCTGGTGATGTCGAGCAGGGCGTCCATCTCGACGATCTTCAGGCCCAGCTTCACCTGGTCCTCGGCGGTGCTGACCGTGGTCGCGTCCAGACCCGAGGGGTCGGTGTACGTGGTGTTGGTCATGCCGAGTTCCTTGGCGGTGTCGTTCATCTTCTTGACGAACGCCTCCTGGGAACCGGAGTCCCAGCGCGCGAGCAGTCGCGCGATGTTGTTGGCCGACGGGATCATGAGGGCGGCGATCGCGTCGTACTCCGAGATCTTGTCGCCCTCCTTGACCGTGTTGAGGGTGGACTCGTTGTCGGACTTGTCCCTCTGCCCCTCGGTCTCCGCGGTCTTGTCGACGTCGATCATCGCGCCCTTCTCACCCTTCTTGAACGGGTGGTCGCGCAGGATGATGTACGCCGTCATCGACTTGGTGACGCTCGCGATCGGCACGGGCTTCTGCTCGCCGGACTGGCCGAGCGTGCCGAGGCCGGCGGCGGCCATGTAGGCCTGGCCCTCGCTGGGCCAGGGCAGGTCGGGCTTGGAGCCGGCGAAGGTGTACGACGACTTCGCGGTCATCACGAGCTTCGGCTCGGGCAGCGGGCGCACCAGCTGGACGACGGCGAGGATGACCGCCAGCAGGACCACGATCGGCGCGTAGATCTTGAACCGCCGGACGGCGGTGCGCATCGGGCTCGGCGGCGGGGGCGGATTGTTCGTGAGGTCCGCGAGCAGGTCGAGCGGCGGCTTGGGCGGCAGCGGCTGCTGCATGGTCCGCTCGCTGCTGGGCGCCGGTCCGGGGGCGACCGGGGCCGCGGGCTTGGACGCGGGCTTGGGCGCGGGTGCCGGGGCGGCGGGGGCCGGGGCCGCGGGCTTGGGGGCGGTCGGCGTGGCCGCCGGCTTCGGCCGCTGCCCGGAGTCATCGGTGCGCAGCGGTACGAACGTACTGTCCTTCGGCGCCGCGCCCGCCGGCTTCGGGGCGCGGAACACGGCGGTCCGCTCGCTGTCGGCGGCCTCGTCGGCGGCCTCGTCGGCGGCGGGCTTCGGGGCAGCGGGGGCGGCCTCGCCCCCGGCGGTACCGGAACCCGGCTTCACGGCGCGGAAGACGGCGGTGCGCTCACTGTCCGAAGGCTCGGCCGGCTTCACCGCCCGGAACACAGCGGTCCGCTCACTGTCGACGGGGTCGTCGGCAGCGGGCTTCGGGGACTTCGGGGCAGCAGGAGCGGCCTCGCCCCCGACGGAAGCGGAACCGGGCTTCACCGCCCGGAACACGGCCGTGCGCTCACTGTCGACCGGCTCGTCCGCCGCGGGCTTCGGGGCAGCGGGAGCCGCACCCGGGTTCGTCCCGGACGACGGCTTCACGGCGTCGGCGGCCGCCCCACCCGGAGCCGAAGCGGAACCGGGCTTCACGGCCCGGAACACAGCGGTCCGCTCACTGTCGACAGGCTCGTCGGCAGCGGACTTCGGGGACTTCGAGGCAGCAGGAGCGGCCTCGCCCCCGACGGAAGCGGAACCGGGCTTCACCGCCCGGAACACGGCCGTGCGCTCACTGTCGACCGGCTCGTCCGCCG
>NZ_JBHWJY010000037.1:0-19683 GCF_042731135.1 Streptomyces sp. NPDC059874 | reverse complement strand
CGCGGGCTTCGGGGCAGCGGGAGCCGCGTCCGGGGCGACCGGGGGCGCAGCCTTCACGGCGTCAGTCGTCGCCTCGTCCGCGGCAGAAGCGGAACCAGGCTCGGCGGCATCGGGAGCCGCACCGGCCGCGGGCTTCGCGGCCTCGGCCGAAGCTCCCTCCGGGGCAGGAGCGGAATCCGGCTTCCGGGCGGCAGGGGTCGTCCCGGCCGCGGGCTTCGCGGCGTCAGCGGCCGCCCCGCCCACGGCGGAACCGGGCTTCTCGGCGGCCGGGGTCGAAGCGGGCTCGGCGTCCGTACCCGCATCCGCATCCGCATCCGGCTCCACCCGTCCGGAGGACTCGGCGTCGGTCGTGGCGACCCAGGCGGCCACCGCCTCCCTCAGCGGATCCTGCCCGGCGGCACCGGCGGCGTCGCCGGCCTCGGGCTCGGCATCGACATCGACATCGGCATCGGGCTCGGGCTCGGGCTCGGGCTCGGGCTCGGGCTCGGACGGAGCCTCGGCCGCGGTTTCCGTGGAAACCCCTGACCCACCCTCAGGCTCCCTCGGCCGCAGCACCGACAGCCTCGGGTCGCGCCCCTCGGAGGACTCCACCGTCCCCGGCGTTCCTTCATCTACCGACTTGTCGGGGGACTCGCCCGCCACCGTTCCTCCTCCATCGACGCCACGACCGGTTGTCCGAATGTCTAACAGTGTCCCGTCTCGGGGGCATCGCCCCCGTGCTAGACGAGAACGACATAGCTGCGGGTTCCCCCACAAAGCAGGCAGGCGCTCTCGACAGATGAATGTGAGAGGCGTCACCCTGTCACTCATCCACGCGGGGAGGCATGGATGGGCAGGAGCCGCAGAACAATTCCGGAGGAGCTTCTGCTGCTCGCCTTGGACCCGACCACGGGCACCACGGCGCAGCCGCAGTCGCTCGACCTCGGCCTGGCCGGGGCACAGCTAGTGGAGCTGGCTCTGGCAGGACGGATAGCCCCTGACGGGGATCGTATCGCCGTGGTGATGCCACGGCCGACAGGAGATCCGACTCTGGACTCCGCACTGGAACTGCTGCGCAGGCGCGGCAGCCCGGTACGGGCCGTCCACTGGATCGGTGGACCCCGACTGGGGCTCCGCCAGATTTACCTCGCGCATCTGGAGCGCTGCGGCATGGTCCATGCCGTCGCGGGACAGATGTGCGGGGTGTTGCCGACGACTCGCTACCAGGCGACCGACACGGCGATCAGCCGGGAGATCCGTGCCCGGCTGGACACGGCGATCCGCACCGGCGTACCGCCGGACCCGCGGACCGCGGCGCTCGCCGCACTGGCCCACGCGGTCGGACTCGGCAAGCACCTGTACCCCGGCAACGAGGGGCGGTCGTCCAGGTCCCGACTGCGGGACCTGATCCGGCACGACCCGATGGGCGGACTCGTGGCGCACGCCGTCATGGACGTCCAGAACGGCGTGGCCGCACAGCCGCGCCGCGACCGCGCACCGGCCCAGCCGGCCGCCCGGGCCACGGCGAGCGGGGTTCCGCTGCAGCCGCGCCGGACGGGTGCGATGGCCCGCGCGGCCGCGCACTGATCGATCGAGCTCCACCCGTTCGAGAGCCACCAGCGCGCGGGGTGGCGGGACCTGTTCGCCGGTCCCGCCACCCCGCGCGTCTGTTTTTCCCGGCCGTTCCCCAGCGGCGTCGCACTCTTCGGTGGCAGTCTGCTCAACATCAGACACGCAGAGAGACAGCTGCTGCACGACAGAAGAAGGCGGAGGTGCCGTTCACGTGGCGTCCAATGTCAATCCCACCGTCCGACGCCGCCGACTGGGCATGGAGTTGCGCAAGCTCCGCGAAGACAAGGGCATGACGGCCGAGCAGGTCGCCGAGCGCCTGCTCGTCTCCCAGTCCAAGATCAGTCGGCTGGAGAACGGCCGCCGTTCCATCAGCCAGCGCGACGTCCGCGACCTGTGCGACGTGTACGAGGTCGAGGACCGCCGGCTCGTCGACTCCCTCATGCAGATGGCGAAGGACTCGCGCCAGCAGGGCTGGTGGCACGCCTTCGGCGACATCCCGTACAGCGTCTACATCGGCCTGGAGACGGACGCCGCCAGCCTGCGCACGTACGAGCCCCTGGTCATCCCAGGACTCCTGCAGACCATGGAGTACGCCCAATCGCTTGTCCGCGGCGCTTGGCCGGAGACTGCGCCCCCCGACGTGGAAAAGCGTGTCCAGGTGCGGATGCACCGCCAGAAGCGGCTCTCCGAGACAGACAACAACAACCCGGAGCTCGGGCCCCTACGCCTGTGGGCGGTAATCGACGAGGCAGCACTACGCCGACGGGTTGGTGACGCTCAGCTGATGATCCGACAGCTGGAGTCCTTGATAGAGCAGTCAGAGCAGCCGCACGTCACCGTGCAGGTGATGCCCTTCTCGCTGGGTGCGCATCCTGGCGTCAACGGCCAGTACGCCATTCTGGAATTCCCGGACGCCTCCGACTCGAGTGTCGTCTACATCGAGGGCGTGACGAGCGACCTGTACCTGGAGAAGGCCAACGACGTTCAAAAGTACAGCGTGATGTACGAGCACCTACGCGCACAGGCCCTCAATGTGGAACAGACCCGGAAGTTCATCTCCGAGATCATCAACCAGTATGCAGAAAAAGGTGACTAATACTCCAGCGCAGATCGTGATCTTCATGTCTGGCATGCGGCTTGTCGCTGGTAATGGCTGGTGCGGGACCGCTGCTGATGGCGGCGTCGTCAGTCGGACCAGCCGAGTCGGTGGGCGACATCGTGGAGGGGCTGGAAGACGAGCGTGATGAACAGGCGCTGGATCTCGTTACAGGACAGCGGGACCAGCCCGTTTGGGGCGGGGTTGCGGGCGTGTTCATCGGCGCGGACGACGGCCAGGAAGGCGTGAGCGAGCATCGCGAGGGTGACCCAGCGGGTCCAGGAGGGGTAGCGGCGGACTTGGTTCTCATCGAGTCCGGCCAGCCCCTTCTCGGTTTGGAAGGTCTCTTCCACAGCCATCTGGATCCGGCTACCCGCACGAGCTCGTCAGCGGCACCGGCTGGGGTGAGAGGCAGCGGTAGTAGGCGAGTTCGCCGAGTACGGTTGCGGCGGATCAGGAGCCGGCGGCTGCCCGGCGCCGCCTCGGTGAGATCGATGACGGCCCAGTCGTAGAACCGCTGTCCCTTCGCACCGCGTCCAGCCGAGAGTTTCTGCCAGGCACGCTTCGGCACCTTCTTCACCAAGACGTCGGCGCGGAATGTGCCCGCATCGGTAACCGCTTCGGCCGAACAGGCCACCGTGAGGACATAACCGATGCCGCGTTGTTTCGGGTTGCTGCCGTATACCTCGTCACCGGTGACCCAGCCCGCGTGATGTCCGGCGTCCAGGAAGCGTTCGATCATCGTCCGGGCCAGTTCCGGCTTGGTCGCGAAGACGGTGTCGCCGCCGAGCCCCGCTGCCCGGCAGCGCCCGGGGTGCCAAGAGCGCGGGACGTACAGCTCCCGGTCCACCGCCGCGTGTCCCCGCTCGCCGGCGTAGACGAGGTAGACGGCGACCTGGGAGTTCTCGATCCGCCCGGCCGTTCCGGTGTACTGGCGCTGGACCCCGACCGTGGGTGCCCTTCTTCACGTCGCCGGTCTCGCCGACGACCAGCACTGCCGCCTCGTCGTGGAGGTGCTCGATGACGTATTCGCGCACGTCGTCGCGGACGGCGTCGGCATCCCAGGAGGCCCGGCGCAGCAGACGTTGCATGCCGTGCGGGCCAGCCTCCCCGGCCCACTCCGCGAGCTTCCTGCCAGCGGGCGGGGTCCACGCCGTGACTTACGGCCACCACCTGATCTTCTGTCTTCACGCAACGATGATCAACGGTGCCCGTACGCGGCCCCGCCAGCAAGATCACGATCTACAGCTGGAGTACTAACCCTCAGAAATCGGGCGACGCGATGAAGCGAATCGGTAAGGTACACCGTCACTCCCCGGCCACAGAAGGCCTGAATGGAATATGCCACTCGGTCGGGTGAACGTCTTCTTCACCCATCAGGAGCTGCGGGTAGCGTCGAACAGGTCAGCCGGAAACGTGGCCGACACGACACCTGAACTACCGGAACTACTCGCTGAACCGGAGAGAAACATGGCTATTCGCCAGGGCGCCACGGACAACTGGACCAAGTCTTCCTACTCCGCCAACGGCGCTTGCGTCGAGGTCAAGTCCCCCGTCATGGAGGCCATCGCGGTCCGCGACTCGAAGGTGCAGGACGGCCCGTCCCTCACCTTCGCGCCCGGCTCCTGGACCTCGTTCGTCGCCGACGTCACCGAGGGTCGGATGGGGCGCCTCGCCTGAACGTCACGGCATGCGCCCCAACCTCCTCATCCATACGACCACCGGCACCACCCGAACGCCCCGCAGCACCCGCACCACCAGCACCACCGACTGGAGCCCTCTCGACCGGCACGCCGTCCTGGCCGAGGGGGCTCGGCCATGCCCGCGCCCCGGCGGCCTTCAGCGCAGCTGGTCCACGTACCGGTCGGTCCCCGGCACCGTCGGGATGAACGGCGCCACCAGCTCCACCCGCCCCAGCCCCGCCTCCGCGACCTCCGCGTCCAGCCCCTGGAAGCGATCCCAGCAGGTCCGCGGATCGGCTTCGAGGAACCACAGCAGCGTGAGGCGGGTGTCGACCCCCTCCACCTGCTTGACGTAGGTCATCCGGTCGCCGGGCAGCGGCGTCGGCCGGAAAACCGTCACCATCGCGGCCGGCGAGCCGTGCAGCCGCTTCGGCAGGGCGCGCGAGCGCAGCCACTCCAGCAACTCGGCCCGCTGCTCCGGCCCGTCGGCGTCGACGACCTGCACGACGAGCCCGGCGTACGGGTGGTCGAGCGCGTGGAAGTCACGGGGGCCGGCGGCGCCGTCGCGGTAGACGGTGGCCTGGTGGTCCTGGAAGGACGTGAAGACGTGCGTCCGGTCCTGGTAGACGCGGCCGTCGCGGTTCAGGCGCTTGTTGATGCCGACGGTCCACTTCATGTGCTCGTCGTAGCGGCCCTCGGTGACCCAGTACGTCGAGATGTAGCAGCCCGCCGTGACCGGCTGGGCGACGGCCGACTTCTCCGGGTAGCGCAGCTCCTGGAGTTCACGGGTGGCCACCCACCTGCGGCCGGCGTACATCCAGGGCATGGCCATGGCGCCGGCGTAGTAGTGGTCGTCCTCGTACCAGCGGTTGTACGCGAACTCGTGGCCCGGGTGCGGTTCCACCATCGTGATCAGCGCGTGGCCGGGGCGCACTCCGTACGGGCCGACGGCGGCGAGCTCGGCGTAGTCCTCGACGCGGGTGTCCTGTTCTCTGTCAGTCGTCATGGCACCGGTCTAGCTGATACAACGTCAGATCGGGAGGGGTCGGGCGGCGCCTGGTTCACAACCTGACACATACATGCCGTATACAAGCTTCTCTGGTTACGATGCGCGCACCCGAATCCCGAGGAGCCATCGTGCCTGCCGCCGCCGTCACTTCCGCTTCCATCGCCGCGCCCCCCTCCCTCGCCGCCCGCGCCACGTCCGTGGAGGGGTCCCCCCTGCGCGAGATCCTCGCGCTCACCCAACGCCCCGGCGTGATCTCCTTCGCCGGCGGTCTCCCCGCGCCCGAGCTCTTCGACGCCGAGGGCCTGCGGGCCGCCTACGACGCCGCGTTCACGACATCGGCGCGGCGCGCGCTCCAGTACTCCACCACCGAGGGCGACCTGGAGCTCCGCGAGGCCGTCGCCGCCCGGGCCACCGCGCGCGGCCTGGCGACCGGCGCGGACGACGTGCTCGTCACCTCGGGCTCCCAGCAGGCCCTCACCCTCATCACCGGCGCCCTGGTCGAACCCGGGGACGTGGTGCTGGTCGAGAACCCCACCTACCTGGCGGCGCTGCAGTGCTTCGGGCTGGCGGGGGCGCGGATCGTGCCCGTGCCCTGCGACGCGGACGGCATCATCCCGGAGGCCCTGGAGGACCTCGTCGTGCGGGAGCGCCCGAAGCTGCTCTACACCATCCCCACCTTCCAGAACCCGACCGGCCGCACCCTGCCGGCCGCCCGCCGGGCAGCGGTGGCCGCGATAGCCGCCCGTCTCGGGCTGTGGCTCGTGGAGGACGACCCGTACGGAGACCTCCGCTACGAGGGCACGGACGTCCCCTGGCTCGCCGCGCACCCGGGGGCTGAAGACCGTACGGCGCTGCTCGGCAGCTTCTCGAAGATCATGGCGCCGGGGCTCCGGCTGGGCTGGCTGCGCGCGCCGGCGGCACTGCGCCGGGCCGCGGTGGTCGCGAAGCAGGCGGCGGACCTCCACACCTCGACGGTGGACCAGCTGGCCGCGGCCCGCTACCTCGCCGCGGTGGACCTGGGCACCCACATCGCCAAGGTCCGCACGGCCTACCGGGCCCGCCGCGACGCGCTGCTGGCGGGCCTCGGCGAAGCCCTCCCGACGGGCTCCTCATGGAACCGGCCCGAGGGCGGCATGTTCATCTGGGCCACCCTGCCGGAGGGGTACGACGCGACGGCCCTGCTCGGCTCGGCGATCTCCCACGACGTGGCCTTCGTCCCCGGAGCCCCCTTCTTCACCGGCCGCCCGGACACCCGGACCCTCCGCCTCTCCTTCACGACGCACACGCCGGAGGAGATCGCGGAGGGGCTGCGCCGCCTGGGAACGGCGGTCCACGGGGACAGGTACGTGTTCGGCCCCACGCCGGGCCACGCGCTCGGCCACGCGCCCGGCCGCTGAACGACGGCCCCCTGCCCGCATGATGGGAAACCCGTGGCCCCGAGCCGCCCCTGAGCCATAGGGTCACGGGCGGCTTGTGACCAGCAACGACGGCGGGAGACTGCACATGCGCGGCCGAGTACGACACAGACCCCTCGCGACGCCGGTCATCGGGCTCGGGCTGGCATTGGGGCTGTTCACCACCGCGTGCGGACCCCTGTCAGGCACGGACGACGCCAAGAACACCTCCACGGACTCCTCACCCTCACCCTCACCCGTCCCGAAGCCGCTCGACGCCAAGGCCCTTCTCGCCGCGACCCTGTCCGCCCAGGAAGTCAACATGGTCGACGCCCCGCCGGCCGAGGAGCGCCGGCCGGACCCGGTCAAGGAGCTCTCGGACCCGGAGTGCCGACAGTTCCTGGCCCTCAAGGACGGGGCGTCCGCACCAGTGGTGGTCACCCAGGCCTTCCAGTGGAAGCGCGGCGTCTGGGCCGGCACCACCCTCGCCGCCTACGGGAACGTCACCGACGCCCTCAACGCCTTCGCCAAGCTCCGCACCACGCGGGCCGGCTGCCAGTCCTTCTCCGAGGCGGGCACCCCGGACGCCCCCGTGGTGACCTTCGTGGACCGGACCTCTCCCGCCCAGGGCGACGAGGCCCTGGCCTTCGCGCTGGCCACGGACGTTCCGGGACAGCGGGACGCGACGACGGAGGAGCACGTCGTCGCCCGCGTGGGCACGGTGATAGTCGACTTCCGGAGGCTCTCGTCCGACGGCAAGGGCATCGGCGAGTTCCCGACCTCCCTCATGGCCCGCCAGGTGACACACCTGGTCCTGGCCCAGCGCGGCTGACTCGGAGCGGAGCCCGCGCCCACCCCTTCACAACCCCGGCCCGCCGCCGTACCCTGACGCACCGTCAGATCAATGCTCAGCCCCGCCGTCCCAGGAGGCGCGCCATGCTGCTGCAAGGGAAGACCGTCATCGTCTCCGGCGTCGGGGCCGGGCTCGGGCATCAGGTGGCCGCCACCGTGGTGCGCGACGGGGGGAACGCCGTGCTCGGGGCGCGGACCGAGGCGAACCTCGCGAAGTCCGCCGCCGAGATCGACCCCGACGGGATCCACACCGCCTACCGGACCACCGACATCTCCGACGAGGCGCAGTGCGAGGCCCTGGTCGCGCTCGCGCGGGAGCGGTTCGGCGGGGTCGACGCCGTCGTGCACGTCGCCGCCTGGGACTCGTACTTCGGCGGGATCGAGGACGCCGACTTCGGGACCTGGCAGCAGATCATCGACGTGAACCTGCTCGGGACGCTGAGGATGACCCGCGCCTGTCTGCCCGCCCTCAAGGAGCGCGGCGGGTCCGTGGTCATCATCGGGACGCAGTCCGCCGTCGCCGCGCCCAACGAGGTGCAGCAGGCCGCCTACGCCGCCTCCAAGGGGGCCCTGACCTCCGCCATGTACTCCATGGCCCGCGAGCTCGGCCCGCACCGGATCCGCGTCAACACCGTGCTGCCCGGCTGGATGTGGGGGCCGCCCGTGCAGGCCTTCGTCACCTTCACCGCCCACACGGAGGGCGTGCCCGAGGCCGACGTCCATGCCCGCCTGACCGACCGCATGGCGCTGCCCGACCTCGCCACCGACGGGGACGTCGCCGACGCCGCCGCCTTCCTGGCCTCCGACCGCGCACGGGCGATAACCGGCCAGTCGCTGCTGGTCAACGCCGGTGAGCTGATGCGATGACGCCCTCCGCCCGCGCCCGAGCGGATCGTATGCTCACCGCATGACCACTCCGAGTGACGCTCCGACCGAAAACGCGATGCGCCGCGCGCTCCGGCGGGCACGCGACGGCGTCGCGCTCGACGCGACAGAGGCGGCCGTACTCCTCCGGGCGCGCGGCGAGGACCTCAGAGACCTCGCCGCCTCCGCCGCACGGGTGCGGGACGCCGGGCTCGCCGCCGCCGGGCGGCCCGGCGTCATCACGTACTCCCGCAAGGTCTTCATCCCCCTGACCCGCCTGTGTCGCGACAAGTGCCACTACTGCACCTTCGTGACCGTGCCCGGAAAGCTCCGCAAGAGCGGGCACGGAATGTACCTCTCCCCCGACGAGGTCCTCGACATCGCGCGCCAGGGCGCCGCGATGGGCTGCAAGGAAGCGCTCTTCACCCTCGGCGACCGCCCCGAGGACCGCTGGACCGAGGCCCGTGAGTGGCTCGACGCGCACGGGTACGACGACACGCTCGCGTACGTCCGCGCCATGGCGATCCGGGTGCTGGAGGAGACGGGGCTGCTGCCGCACCTCAACCCCGGGGTCATGTCGTGGTCCGAGCTGCAGCGGCTGAAGCCCGTCGCGCCGAGCATGGGCATGATGCTGGAGACCACCGCGACCCGCCTGTGGTCCGAGCCCGGCGGACCCCACCACGGTTCCCCCGACAAGGACCCGGCGGTCCGGCTGCGGGTGCTGGAGGACGCCGGCCGGTCGAACGTCCCCTTCACCACCGGGGTGCTGATCGGGATCGGCGAGTCCTACGAGGAGCGCGCCGAGGCCTTCTTCGAACTGCGCCGGATCCAGCGCAGCTACCACGGCATCCAGGAGGTCATCGTCCAGAACTTCCGCGCCAAGCCGGACACCGCCATGCGCGGCATGCCGGACGCGGAGCTGGAGGAGCTGGCCGCCGCCATCGCCGTCGCCCGGCACATCCTGGGCCCGAGCGCCCGCATACAGGCCCCGCCGAACCTGGTGGACGCCGAGTACGCCCTGCTCATCGGCGCGGGCATCGACGACTGGGGAGGGGTCTCGCCGCTGACCCCCGACCACGTCAACCCCGAGCGCCCCTGGCCGCACATCGAGGAACTGGCCGAGCGCACCGCCGCCGCCGGCTTCGAGCTGCGCGAACGCCTCACCATCTACCCGGAGTTCCTGCGGCGCGGCGAGCCCTGGCTGGACCCCCGGCTGCTGCCGCACGTGCGCGCGCTCGCCGACGCGGAGAGCGGGCTGGCCGACGAGGGCGCGACCGTCGAGGGTCGGCCGTGGCAGGAGCCCGACGAGGGCTTCGCCGCGTACGGGCGCACCGATCTGCACGCCACCATCGACACCGAGGGCCGCACCGGCGACCGCCGCGACGACTTCGACGAGGTGTACGGCGACTGGGAGGCGCTCCGCGAAGCGGCCGCGCCCGGGATGGTGCCCGAGCGCATCGACACGGACGTACGGGGCGCGCTCGCGCAGGCCGCCGACGACCCGACGAAGCTGACCGACGAACAGGCCCTGGCGCTGCTCCACGCGGACGGGCCGGCCCTGGACGCGCTGTGCCGGATCGCCGACGACCTGCGCAAGTCGGTGGTGGGCGACGAGGTCACGTACATCGTCACGCGGAACATCAACTTCACCAACGTCTGCTACACCGGCTGCCGCTTCTGCGCCTTCGCGCAGCGCCGTACGGACGCCGA
The DNA here is from genome assembly GCF_042731135.1 of Streptomyces sp. NPDC059874. Classification (NCBI taxonomy): domain Bacteria; kingdom Bacillati; phylum Actinomycetota; class Actinomycetes; order Kitasatosporales; family Streptomycetaceae; genus Streptomyces; species Streptomyces sp. NPDC059874. The sequence goes on along the minus strand of NZ_JBHWJY010000037.1, from coordinate 9,525 downwards.
CGCCTACACGCTCTCCCTCGACCAGGTCGCCGACCGGGCCGCCCAGGCCTGGGACGTGGGCGCGGTCGAGGTGTGCATGCAGGGCGGCATCCACCCGGACCTGCCCGGGACGGCGTACTTCGACATCGCGCGCGCGGTGAAGGAGCGGGTCCCCGGCATGCACGTGCACGCCTTCTCGCCGATGGAGGTCGTCAACGGGGCCACCCGCACGGGGATGTCCGTACGGGACTGGCTGACGGCGGCCAAGGAGGCCGGGCTGGACTCCATCCCGGGCACGGCGGCGGAGATCCTGGACGACGAGGTGCGCTGGGTCCTCACCAAGGGCAAGCTGCCCACGGCGGACTGGATCGACGTCATCACCACCGCTCACGAGCTGGGCATCCGGTCCTCGTCGACCATGATGTACGGGCACGTGGACCAGCCGCGCCACTGGCTCGGCCACTTCCGCACGCTGGCCCGGATCCAGGAGCGGACCGGCGGCTTCACGGAGTTCGTCACCCTCCCCTTCATCCACACCAACGCACCGGTGTACCTGGCGGGGATCTCCCGGCCGGGCCCGACGGTGCGCGACAACCGGGCGGTGACGGCGATGGCCCGGATCCTGCTCCACCCGCACATCACCAACATCCAGACGAGCTGGGTGAAGCTGGGTGCGGAGGGCGCGGCCGAGATGCTGCGGTCCGGGGCGAACGACCTGGGCGGGACCCTGATGGAGGAGACCATCTCGCGTATGGCGGGGTCGAGTTACGGGTCGTACAAGTCGGTCCAGGACCTGATCGCGGTCGCGGAGGCGGCGGGACGTCCCGCGAAGGCCCGTACGACGCTGTACGGGGAGGTGCCGCGGGAGCGGCAGGAGGCGGCACGCGCCTCGGACGGGCACCTGCCGGAACTGCTGCCCGTACTGGACTGACGGCGACGGGCCCGGCCGGGGCGTGTTGCTCCGGCCGGGCCGCGTGACCACGCGTCGGGGTCAGCCGACGAGCAGGTCCTTCCTGAGCTGCTTCAGCTCGTGGGCGTCGATGCCCAGGCCGTCCCTCAGGTAGCGGTCGAAGGAGCCGTACTTCGCCTTGACCTCGTCGTAGCCGGAGTTCAGGTACTCGGGACGGACGTCGAGCATCGGCTTGTAGACGGCGGCCTGCGGGGCCGGCAGGTGGGAGAGGATCTGGTCGTTGGCGGCCTTGCGGTAGTCGTTGCTGGCCAGGTAGTCGGCCATGACGGTCTCGCTCGGGACGCCGAGGGCGGTCAGCAGGGCGGCGTTCGCCCAGCCGGTGCGGTCCTTGCCGGCGGTGCAGTGGAAGAGGACGGAGCGGGCGTCGTCGTTCCGGATGCCTTCGAAGACCTGGGTGTAGGCCTTCTTGCCGCCGTCGCCGCCGACCATCGCCTTTTCGGCGTCGATCATGGCCTTGACGGCCTCTTCGGGGGTCTTGGGCAGGGACTGGAAGGAGCCGGAGCCCGCGAAGACGTCGGCGACGACGTACGTGGCGCCGGCCGGGACCTTGTCGACGTCCTTGGTGCGCTCGTCCTGCATGCGCAGGTCGAAGACGGTCTTGACGCGCAGGCGCCGGAGCTTGGCCAGGTCGTTCGCGGTCAGCTTGTTGAGGGCGTCGGAGCGGTAGACCTCGCCCATCTTGACCCACTGGCCGGTGGTGGTGCGGTAGCCGCCCGCGTCACGGAAGTTGACGGCGCCCTCCAGCTTGACCTGGCGGTCGGCGAGGTGGAGGCCTTCGCCGCGCTCGGGGTCGAAGTCGAACCACTGGCGGTCGGCGGCGGGCAGCCCGGTGACCACGGCCTGGCCCTGGGCGCCGCCCTTGGCGACGACCTTGCCGTTCGCCTTGATCTCCACGCGCTTGGTGCCCTTGGCGTTCCACTTCAGGGTGAAGGAACCGTCCGCGCCGGCGGTGACGGTGGCCTCGGTGAAGGGGATCGAGGACCGGCTGTTGTGGTTGTGGTTGTGGTGGCCGGAGGCGGAGGCGGCGGGGACCACGACCAGGGATGCGGTGAGAGCGGAGGCGACGACGGTCGCGGCGAGGAGTGCCTTCTTCATGCCGCCGACATTGGGCGGCTGCGGGAAACGTCCGATGAACGAGGTGTGGCCGGGACCGGCCGAGCCGAAGGCGAGTGGCAAAACGTGCCATCGGCCAGGTCGCGGCCGGAAGTGTTCGCTTTCCGGCCGTTCTCCCCTCACTTCCGGGCCGCTTGACACACTGGCTCCGGAATCGATCGAACGTGTCCACTACAGTGCGGGTTTCGCATGCGCGGCGGGTAGGCACGGGTGCCGGGGGTGGATGAAGTGATCGGTACGAGCGGCACGGTGGACGACAAGGACAGCCCCGGCCCTGGCGGTGGCCCGGAATCGGTGCCCCCTGCGCGGGGCGCCGGTACGAGCCCCACGTACGCCATGGATGCCCCGGCGCCGGCGCTCCCGCACCCCGCCACGGCCCGCTCCCTCACCCCGCCCCACGCCACCGGTGCGACCCTCCCACCGACGACCCCCCACCCCCCACCGGCAGGCACCGGCCTCGCGGCAGCAGGCCTCGCCCCGGCCCACGGCACCGGCCTCGCGGCAGCGGGCCTCGCCCCGGCCCCGGCCCAGGCCCAGGACATCCACCCCACGGGCATGACCCCACCCGCAGGCCCCCCCACCGGCACCGGCCTCGCAGCAGCAGGCCTCGCCCCAGCCCCGACCCACGTCGCCCACCCCACGGGAGCCACCCCACCCGCAGGCGCCGGCCTCGCGGCAGCAGGTCTCGCCCCCGCCCCCACCCACCTCGCCGGAGCCACCCCACCCGCAGGCATCCCTGCCGCCGGGACCGGCCTCGCGGCAGCGGGCCCGCACCCCGCCGCAGCGCGGGCGGCCACCCCGCCGGCGGGCACGCACCTCACCACGGGAACCCCGTCCGGCACCGGCCTCGCGGGAGCAGGCCTCGCCCCGGCCCCCACCCACGTCACCGGAGCCACCCCACCCGCGGGCACCCCTGCCGGCACCGGCCTCGCGGCAGCGGGCCCGCACCCCGCCGCTTCCCGGGCCGCGCAGGCCGACCGCAGCGGGGCCCGCGAACCTCGCCGCGTGACCACCGGGCTCTGGGGCCGCGTCGAGCAGCAGGACTTCCGGAGCCGGGTCCGCGGCGTGCTCCTCGGGGCCGCCATCGGTGACGCCCTCGGCGCGCCCCTCGCCGGCCTGTCCCTCGACGCCATCCGCGAGGAACACGGCCCGCACGGCCTCACCGAGCCCGCCCCCGCGCACGGCCGCCGCGGCGCCGTCACCGCCGCCACCCAGCTCACCCTGTTCACCGTGGACGGCCTCATACGGGCCCACGTACGCCGGGACACCGGCGCCTGGCACCCGCCCACCGACGTGCACCGCGCCTACCGCCGCTGGGCCGCCACCCAGCACGACTGGGGCCCCGACGAGCGCCGCAAGGACAACGGCTGGCTCGCGCAGCAGGAGTGGCTCTACGCCCGCCGCGGTCCGGACCGCTCCTGCCTCACCGGCTTCGCCGACGAGGTCCTCGGCACCCTCGACCACCCGAAGAACCCCACCGCCCGCGGCGCCGCCGCCACCGCCCGCTCGGCGCCCTTCGGACTGCTCGTCGGCTGGGAGCCCGCCCTCGTGCTCCAACTCGCCGTCGAATGCGCCGCGCAGAGCCACGGCCATCCGGCCGCCTACCTCTCCGCCGGTGCCTTCGCCGTCATCGTGCACGGCCTGACCCGCGGCGACTCCCTCGACTCCGCCGTCCAGCGCGCCCTCGGCCTGCTCGGAGCCCGCCCCGGACACCAGCCGGTCACCGACGCCCTCCAGCGCGCCCTGTCCGCCGTCACCGCGGCCCCGCCCGGCCCCGAGGCCGTCGAGACCCTAGCCCCCGGCCCCGACCACAGCGCCGAGGACGCCCTGGCCGTCGCCCTCTACTGCGCCCTCGTCGCCGAGGACGTCCCCCACGGGCTGCGCCTCGCCGTCAACCACGGCGGCGACTCCCCCGCCACCGGCGCCCTGTGCGGGGCCCTGCTCGGCGCCCTCCACGGCGAGACCGCCCTCCCGGCGGCCTGGCTCGCCGACGTCGAAGGTCGCGCCACCCTCCTCGAACTCGCCGACGACTTCGCCCTGGAGATGACCCAGGGCGCCACCCTCCACGGCCCCACCGCCGCCGGCTCCGGCTGGACGGCCCGCTATCCGGCGCACCTCGTCCACCCCGCACACCCGAGCTGACGCACCCTCAACAATTGCGCGCCCACCCCGTACCGTTGCCGTTCCCACGACTCGGAGGTGCCAGCACACATGCGGATCGCCACGACCGTCTTCCTCACCGACCGCACCGTCTCGCCCGTCCGTCTCGCCCGCGCCCTCGAAGAGCGGGGATTCTCCGGCCTCTACCTCCCGGAGCACACCCACATCCCCATCAGCCGCTTCAGCGCCGCCCCCATGGGCGGCGAGCTTCCCGAGATGTACGGGCGCACGCTCGACCCCTTCGTCGCGCTCGGCCAGGCCTCCGCCGTGACCGAGCGGCTGCACCTCGGCACCGGCATCACCCTCGTCGCCCAGCACGACCCCATCGACCTCGCGAAGCGGATCGCCACCCTCGACCACCTCTCCGGCGGCCGCTTCACCCTGGGCGTCGGCTACGGCTGGAACGTCGAAGAGGCCGCCGACCACGGCGTCGAGTGGCGCACCCGCCGCGAACTGGTCCGCGACCGGATGGCATTGATGCGGGCCCTGTGGGCCCCCGAGCCCACGGCGTACGTCGGCCAGTACTCCTCCGTCCAGGCGAGCTCCGCGTTCCCCAAGCCCGCCCAGGCCCCCCGCGAACTCGCCCCCGGCTCCCCCCTCCACGGCCCCCGCACCCTGATCGGCGGCGCGGCCGGCCCGAAGCTGTTCGCGGCCATCGCCGACCACTCCGACGGCTGGCTCCCCATCGGCGGCCGCGGCCTCACCGAGTCCCTCCCGGTCCTGCGCCAGGTCTGGGAAACCGCCGGCCGCGACCCGAAGTCCCTCCAGGTGGTCCCGTTCGCCGTCCAGCCCAACCCCGGCAAGCTGAGCCACTACGCCGACCTGGGCATCGAGGAGGTCGTCCTCCAACTCCCCTCGGCCCCGGAACCGGAAATCCTGCGCACCCTGGACGACTTCGCGCAGTACCTCTGAACCTTCTGACCCCCGAGTCCCGTTGACGGAACCGCCCGACCCCTCCCGAGCGTGTATTCGAGCGCCTCTGACCGCCCGAACGGGCCGGTACTCTGGCACGTTCCGCCGTTCAACTCGCTCTCCTGGGGGACTTTCCCGTGTACAGCCACCTGCGTATCTCCGCCATCGCCGCCGCCGGACTCGCGGCCGCCCTGACCCTGACCGCCTGCGGCAGCGACAGCTCCCCGGAGGCGGACAAGAAGCCCGCCACCTCGGCCCCCGCCCCGGCCGCCACCCCCGCCGCGGGTGCGGCCGCGGACGGCCTGGACGGCGGCTGGATCTCCATGCAGCCGGGCAAGGGCGTGGTGCTCACCGTCAAGGGCAAGAACGCGATCGTGATCGAGACGGCCACCGGCCTGACCTGCGACGGCACCACCGACGGGAAGTCCTTCGACCTGAAGTGCCCGACCGGCGCGACGCGTTCGAAGGGCAAGGTCGACTCGGTCGACGCCACCAGCCTGAAGGTCACCTGGGAGGGCGCCGGCACGGACACCTACCAGAAGAGCGAGCCGGGCAAGCTCCCGGCGCTCCCGACCAAGAAGTAGCACCGCGCGGCCCGCCACCGGCCTCCGCGCCCGGCGGGCCGCCCATCCCCGGCTGTCGGCCGGCCCCGGCTCAGGCCACGCTCCGCGGTCGGCAGACCTCTGAAACCCCTTCGACGCCGGGCTCTGCGTCACCGAAGATTGCAGCCGGATCAGCCGAGGGGGCACACACGATGGACCTGCACGTGAACGACTGGTGGGAGAGCCTCCCGGCGGGCATCCGCACCCAGGTGGACGGGTACGTCCTCCAGGACTGCCGCATGCAGGCGGTCCGGATCGTCTGGGAGACCGGCCGCGGCCGGGGCCTCGACCTGAACGAGGCGCAGGTGGTGGTCCACGAGCGCTACGTCTTCCACGGCGACCGGATCGCCCGCACCCCCGACTGCCCGCTGGACCTGGAATCGCTCGCCGCGCGCGCCTCCGGCATCCGGGCCCGAGTGGTGGCGATCGAGGCCGTCTGGGACGGGGACACGGTCCACGACTGGTTCGTGAACCTGCTGGCCATCACGAACGACCCCGCCGGGCAGCACCACCTGGCCACGGTCTACCACCGCCGAGACCGCGCCCCCGCCGGGGCCGCGGCCGAGGCGGGCCGGGCGCTGGCCGACCACCTCGGCGTGCCGTTCCACTTCGCCAGCCCCGACACCCCGGACGACGAGGCCCCGCGCTGGCGCCCGTGACAGGCCGGGTCAGCCGGGGATGCGGCGCACGGGCCCGCTTACGTACATCTGGCACATTGATTGCATGAGCGATCCCGTGATCCGCCTCGCCGATGAGACCGAGGACGCGCGGCTGAACGGCATGGCCGACGAAGCCGAGAGCGAAGGCCTCGAAGGATCCATTTCGCTTGAGGAGATGGCCGCCATCCTCCGCGACCATTAGGCCTGACGAATGGGTTACGTCACCCGGTTCACCTCACACGCTCAGCGCGACCTCCTCAAAGTCCCCCGCCCCCACGCCATCGGCTCGCCGAACTCCAGAGGGCATGGGCACGCGTCGCGCCGGCGCCTTCGCGTCGGCGACTACCGCGTGGTCTACACCGCTGAGGACGGCCGACTCATCATCTGGGTACTGGCAGCGGGTCACCGACGCGAGGTGTATCGCGACCGCTGAAGTCGATCTCACCACCCGCCACCATCTGCCGCATCCGCGCCACTGCTGCGGCCCGACGGCCCAGCTCGGCCCAGACCGTCTTGCCGATCAGGCGGTCCATAACCCCCCAGTCCTCCGCGACAGCATCGACGATCCGCAGCCCGTAGCCGCTTTCGGCCTGATACCCGTGCGGGCGCACGACCGGCCGCCGGTCCCCCCGCGCATCCGAGACCTCCACCCGCAGCACACCCTCCAGCAGCGTCATCCGCACCTCGAAGTCCCGGCCGGGGACACGCCCGTGCGTGACGGCGTTGGCGGCGAGCTCGGCGACGAGAAGGCCCGCGTCGGCGGAGAGCGCGGTGGACTCGGGGATGCCCCAGTCGTGCAGCTCGACGAGCGCGAGCTGCCGGGCCAGGCGGGCGCCGCGCGGGGTGCAACTGAAACGCTGAGTGAACGTGCGTACGAGGGCCTGGGCGGGGCCGGTAGGTGCGGTCATGGAATGAACGTCCCGCGTGACCACGGAAGTTCCCAACATCCCGACTACTACTTTCGAAGTGTAGTAGTCCACTCTCTGGACAGTAGTAGTCACCGTCCGTGAACCTGATTGCGGGGAGGTGACCGCTGTGACGAGTGCCGACGAGAGCGGCGACGCCGAGGTCGAGCCCGACGACGACCTGCGGAACTTCGGCGAGACGATCAAGGCCTTCCGCAAACGCGCCGGCCTGACCCAGGAGCAACTCCACCCGCTGGTGCGCTACTCGGTCCAGTACGTGGCCTCGGTGGAACAGGGCCGCCGCCACCCGTCCACGAAGTTCGTGGACCGGGCGGAGGAGGCACTGGACGGCTTCGGGGTCATCCGCATCGCGGCGCAACGGCTGACGCGGCGGCGGGGGCTGGCGAAGTGGTTCAGACGATGGGCGGAGCTGGAGGAGACCGCCGTCGCGCTCAATACGTACGAGTGCAGGTCGATTCCGGGGCTGTTACAGACGGAGGCGTACGCGCGGGCCCAGATCAGGGACGTCCCACCGCTGCCGACCCCGGAAGAGGCGGAGGCCCGCATCACGTTCCGGCTGGCCCGACAGACACTGCTCCTCAAGACGCCGTACGTGGCCTTCAGCTTCATCATCGAGCAGTCGGTGATCGAACGGCAGACGGGCGGGATGGAGGTGACGCGAGATCTGATCGACCACCTGCTGGAGGTGGGGAAGCTGCCCAATGTGGACCTCCAGATCATGCCGATGGTCAGTCCGCAACACGCGGGTACCGACGGCCCCTTCCGACTCCTCGAAACCAATGACCACGAGTGGGTGGGATACAGCGAAGGCCCCAAGACGGGCCAGGTTATCTCCGACCCGAAAGCCATCAGCGACCTTCACCAGCGGTATGCCAAACTTCGCATCCAGGCCCTCAACCCGGCGGACAGCGCGGGCCTGTTGATGCGAATGCGAGGTTCCCTGTGAATAGCTCCCAGTTGCGGTGGTTCAAGAGCAGCTACAGCGGAAGCGAGGGGGACGACTGCGTCGAGGTCGCCCTCTCCTGGCACAAGTCCACGCACAGCGGCAGCCAGGGCGACGACTGCGTCGAGGTCGCCGCCTGTACGGAAGCCATCCACATCCGGGACTCCAAGGTGACGGCGGGTCCCGAGCTGGCCGTCACACCCACGGCCTGGACCGAGTTCCTCGGCGGCGTCACGGGCGCCCGGCGGTAGGCGGCAGCTACTCCCCAGGGCATCAGAGAGGCCTTGGGGGTTTCCCGTCAGTCCCATAGTCCTTCCGTGTCGGGCCGGCCTGTCAAGGGCGCTCCTTCGTCGCGTCGCTTCGCGATGTCGCTGCGCTCCACCCTTGACAGACCGTCCCGCCACGGAAAGACAAGAGACTGCCAGGAAACCCCCAAAAGAACGGGCCGGGTCAGAAGCAAATGGACGGGGCGGTCGCGATGGACGGCCGGTTTCCCGACGGCAGGCCAGCCCCGGGCCCATCAACACCGCCCTCAGGGTCGGGGGCGGCTCAACCACCCCCAAACACCGGCGAAATGGGGCTGGCGGGAGGTCAGGCAGGCACGTCGCGTCAAATCGCTACGCGCTCCTCGCCGACGGCGTCCGCAGCCCGTCTGGGGCCGGACATAAGCCGCCCACAATCGCTACAAGCGTCCCCGAGTAGGCGACAGCAGGTTGTTTGTGGCTGATTGCGGCGCCTGTGGCCTCTTGCCGTAGTGAGAGGTTGAGATCACCGACATACCGCTCCGTCAGGACGCCGAAGACCCTCAAATGAACCCGAAGACGCCCACGAAGCGTCTCAACTGATCATCGTGGGCGGCCTATGTCCAACCCATGCCGGGCTGATAGACGCCGGACGACATCAGCTGTGTAGCGATCCGTCGCGGCTTATGACCAGCCCCAGACGGGTGGCAGACGCCGTCGCCGAGGAGCGCGTGGCGATTTGACGCGCCCGCCCTCCCCCGAGGGGCTTGTGGCCGGTGTTTGGGGGAGGTTGGCCGACTGCCCGGCTCGGGAAGCGACCTGCGAGGGCCCGGGCTCGGGCCCGGCCCATCCCCAGGCGGCCCGGACATCCCTGATCGACCCGCCCTTGATCCTCGGACCGGCCCGTTCTTTTGGGGGTTTCCCGGCAGTCTTCGTTTTTCCGTGTCGGGACGGCCTGTCAAGGGTGGAGCGCAGCGACATCGCGAAGCGACGCGACGAAGGAGCGCCCTTGACAGGCC